>NZ_JANBWE010000001.1:0-300000 GCF_024259515.1 Salirhabdus salicampi
AAGATGAGATTTCCCATCACTTCGAGTGAGTAAGATCCCTCAGAGACGATGAGGTAGATAGGTCCGAGGTGGAAGCATGGTGACATGTGGAGCTGACGGATACTAATCGATCGAGGACTTAACTTTATCTAAAATGAACGCAAGTTCATCAATGCGAATTTTCTTCTTATCTAGTTTTGAAGGTGCTTTTTTCAAAAAAAACACTTGAAATATTCACAAAAACGTGTATAATATTTCTTGTCACTAATTTTGAAAGCTGTCCGGTGATGACGGCGGAGAGGTCACACCTGTTCCCATTCCGAACACAGAAGTTAAGCTCTCCAGCGCCGATGGTAGTTGGGGTTCTTCCCCTGCGAGAGTAGGACGTTGCCGGGCAGAGCTTCAAAGCTCACTTGGAACAGTTTAAAATATTCCACCGTAGCTCAGTGGTAGAGCAATCGGCTGTTAACCGATTGGTCGCAGGTTCGAATCCTGCCGGTGGAGCCATTAATGGAGAGCTGTCCGAGTGGCCGAAGGAGCACGATTGGAAATCGTGTAGACCGCTACCGTGGTCTCGAGGGTTCGAATCCCTCGCTCTCCGCCATTTTTTAAACAAAATGGCCCGTTGGTCAAGTGGTTAAGACACCGCCCTTTCACGGCGGTAACACGGGTTCGAATCCCGTACGGGTCACCATTAATAAATCGGAGGATTAGCTCAGCTGGGAGAGCACCTGCCTTACAAGCAGGGGGTCGGTGGTTCGAGCCCGCCATCCTCCACCATTACAAACTTTATATGACTACTATTTTAAAAGAATAGTTAGCAAAATCGCGGGGTGGAGCAGTCTGGCAGCTCGTCGGGCTCATAACCCGAAGGTCGTAGGTTCAAATCCTACCCCCGCAACCAATGGTCCGGTAGTTCAGTTGGTTAGAATGCCTGCCTGTCACGCAGGAGGTCGCGGGTTCGAGTCCCGTCCGGACCGCCATTTCTTTTAAAAAATAGTACATAGGCTCGGTAGCTCAGTCGGTAGAGCAACGGACTGAAAATCCGTGTGTCGGCGGTTCGATTCCGTCCCGAGCCACCATTTATTTTATAGGCCGGCCTAGCTCAATTGGTAGAGCAACTGACTTGTAATCAGTAGGTTGGGGGTTCAAGTCCTCTGGCCGGCACCAGTAGTTTTCATAGTGGAGGGGTAGCGAAGTGGCTAAACGCGGCGGACTGTAAATCCGCTCCCTCAGGGTTCGGGAGTTCGAATCTCTCCCCCTCCACCATCATATAATTAAGTAACGTAGGGGTATAGTTTAATGGTAAAACGAAGGTCTCCAAAACCTTTGATGTGGGTTCGATTCCTACTACCCCTGCCATTTTTATCATTATGGCGGTTGTGGCGAAGTGGTTAACGCACCGGATTGTGGCTCCGGCATTCGTGGGTTCGATTCCCATCAATCGCCCTCTGCTTTTTTCGTGTTTATTGGGCCATAGCCAAGCGGTAAGGCAACGGGTTTTGGTCCCGTGATGCGCTGGTTCGAATCCAGCTGGCCCAGCCATCAATATGCGGAAGTAGTTCAGTGGTAGAACACCACCTTGCCAAGGTGGGGGTCGCGGGTTCGAATCCCGTCTTCCGCTTTCAGAGATCAGGGCGGCATAGCCAAGTGGTAAGGCAGAGGTCTGCAAAACCTTTATCACCGGTTCGAATCCGGTTGCCGCCTCCATTTTTATGCCGGTGTGGCGGAATTGGCAGACGCGCACGACTCAAAATCGTGTTCCTTCTGGAGTGTCGGTTCGACCCCGACCACCGGTACTTACATATTATATTCGATACGATAAGTGATTTTTAGAAACTCATGAATGTTGTTATATCAACGTTTGTGAGTTTTTTGTATTTTAGCGTTGCGTTTAAATAAGATAGGATACGATTTTTATTTACACAAAATTTTACACATTGAATTACTTTTTTACACAAGATTTTACACAACTAAATGTAGTCTTCAATTAAACAAACCATAAAGCGAATGTACGAAAGTCAAGTTTTTTACGGTGATGACAGTACATATATAAGAGAAAAAAAGCTCATCAAGTGATAAACTCTTGATAAGCTTTGCACAAATCTCTTGGCCTTCATTAACCTTTGTTATACATATCTTTAAACGTTTTTATAGCCACTTTTTTGTCCTCTTCTCGCCCTTCCTTAAGAAGGTGAATATACTTTCTGTAAGTGGTTTCAATATCAAGATGCCCAAGTCGCTCACTTACATACTGTAAAGTTGCCCCTTTATGTAACAGTACACTTCCGTGCGTGTGTCTTAGTCCATGAACAGAGATTAAAGGTCTAATTTGATTTTCTAGTAATAACTTCTTTAATAACTTGTTTGCATGGTTGTTCGTTAGGACATTATACTTGGATTTTTCATTATAAAATACCAAGTGATATACGTTATCTGGAATGGTTTTAAACAATTCTTTAAACACATTCATTAAATCTTTCGTTACATCAATGATCCTATCTGAATTTGTACTTCTATGGCGACTACCTTTTGTGAGTCCAAATCCTTTACTCATTCTATTGGAGTAACCCCATACTTTATCCACATTAATAGTATTATTCTCAAAGTCAAAGTCGTCAAATGTGAGTCCAACTAGTTCTTCGAAGCGCATACCAGTTTCTAAACCTAGTAATAGAAGATAATAACCTAAATCATTAGTGCTAAGCTTACTTAGCAATGCTGTGAATAACAATTCACTATCATGGAAATTCAAGTGTTTTTCTTCTTTCTTTTTCGGATGAACAGTGTAATATAGTTCGGCTTTTCTTGTGAAATCCCGTGGTATGATCTGTTCGTCTTTTGCATCTTGTACACAAGCACGAATATGTCCATGCAACTTGCTTACGGTTTCCTTCGACTTATCTTCTCCAAACCAGTTTATAAATTCTTGGTAATCAGCTGCGGAAATCTCTTGCAGAGGCTTACTACCGAAATGTTCTTTTATCCGTTCAGAAGTGTATTTATAATGTCTTAACGTTGCTTCACTTGAATTTTTCTTATATAACTGAACCCAGTTATCAAAATAACTATCAATTGGAACCGGTGTTAAATGAGGAACTACACCTTTAAATAGATTAGCTTCCATTTCAGCAGCTGCAGCTATAGCTTCTCCTTTTGTTCTAAACCCACCTTTTCTAATTGGTTTTTCTTTGCCACGGCTAATTGTAAATTGCCAGCTATTTCTCCCTCTCTGTTGAAAGCTTGCCATTGTTTATCACCTCTTCGATATATTTAATGAGATTTTATCCATTGAAAGACATTGAGTAAAATTCTCATTAGCTATTTTTTTAGCAAGTAAACATTTCTTCAGTCTGAAAAAATTTCTGGAAAATGCTCATCTAAAAACTTTGCCATTCTGGAAGCTTGAAATGACCACTTATCCCCCCTTGTTTGTGGGTACCTTACAAATCCCCCATTGTTAACGTCAAGGATCTTTCTAAACCTGGAAGGATAAAGAATTTTAGCTTTAATCCATTCTTGTTTACGATTAATTCGCTTTTCAAGGTCTTGCATTGTCCAACAAGTACCCTGAAGTTGTTGCTTCTGCAATTCTTCAAATTCTACTTTTGAAATAAGTACGGAATCTGAAGGAATAGGGATAGTTAAATTAACTGATAATTGTTGCATATGCCTTCTCCTTCCCTGTATGCCCTTTACAATTAGCGTTTTTAATACTGGATGAGTATCATGAGGAATAAACAATAAAAAAAGCACTCACCGAAAGGAAACTATCTTAAAATGAACAGAATTCACCTAAGACAGTTTCACAGCCGGGAGTGCTTCTCCTTCAAACTGTAAAGAACGTACGTTTGTATTTAATTTATACATACATAATAAAATATGCTTTACAACAAGTCAATTATTTTTTTAAAAAAATTAAAATTTTTCTGCAACTGTAATCCATTATAATAGCTCTGTCTTATGTTATGACTCACTTCTTAATATATTATTTAGTTCCTATATAATTCTTTTCTAGTAGTTTTACATACTATAACAAATATAGTTCCACTATCCAAGAGATCCTTCTGGATCCACTAATTCCAAAACAAGATATTCTTGAACTTTTATGAATTCATGTGTATATCCACATATAATGTCATATTTTTCATTATATATAACCCCACCATCTCCTAAAATACTATCTACTTTATATATGTTCCCTGATTCTAGACAGTAAATATGTTCACCTGGTTCGGCTGGTCTGTATAATAAATAAAAATACATCGTCATTATTTCTCACCTCCTAATTAACTTAACCATAAATGTCGTCAAGAAGAGGTAAGTGTTTAATATTTTTTTGTACCAAATAAACCAACTGCTTTTTACATAATTTTATAAAATAAAGATGCACCTAAAATAGTATTTAAAATAATACATCTAAGTAAAAGCTTTTTTTAAAATAAAATATTGAGAATTTCACGAATAATAAAAGGATAATTATTATTCATTTATTATCAATCATTTTGTTCGTTACAACAGTCAATGCAGCTTAGGTGTACCAACGATTTCAGTCTTTTTTTGTTGGATATTTTAATGAGCCTATTTTTTGTTGCTAATTAGTGCCTTATAACACTTTTTTTCCCTCTAGCTAGTATAAATAAGTCATTAATTTGTTTCTAATTAGATCTATTACACTTATTAAATGGTCTATTTTAAATGGTCTAAATTAGACTATATCACTACACATATTGAAAAGTGTATTTAATAAACTTAAATATATTGTAAATATGTACTCGATATATTATCTATTATTAGAACTGAGAGGTAGACGTAGACTACTGAAAGACCCGCTCCTTTGTTTCAATAAGTAATTATTTCAGTCATTTCTTCAATTCTAAACATTATCCAATGTAAGATTAATGAAGTTAATCATTTGAATTAGAATAATTATAGATCCATAGTTGGCATTTCTGACATACCTAAATAAGATATGTTAAGCACATTATAAAAAAACATTTTAGTAATTATATTGTCGGGTACTTTACAATTATAAGGTTCAATATCGGAATTATTTGCTATAGCTTTTGTACCAATATCTTCGCAGTATTGTTCTATAAGATCTAATGTTACAGTAGAATCTAATAATAGCGCTTTACTAATAGACATGGAAATAATATGAAAAATTTGAGAAACAGAGAAATGATTTAAGAGATAAGTATATACTTGCTTTATTTTTTTTTTGCGAACAAACATTAAGTTAAATTCTCTAAGTTGTATAGAAGTATGTTCGAATAGTATTTCCAATCCAATTTTCTTCCACATCCGGTAACAGAAGTTTTTATCGGCTAGAAATTCATCTGAATTTGGATAAATTAAACGCATAACTAAGTTTTCAAAGTTTCCATCAAATGGTATTATATTTACTTGAAATAAAACATTTCTCTTTTGAAATGAAATTGAATCTTCTTCATTAAGATAAAAGTATTGGGCTGGTGTATCTTGGTCAGGTACTATAAAGTAATTTTGTATTAGATAATCCTCAATCTCCTCCAACAACTCTACAGTAGGTGTTGGTTTAGAATCTTTAAGCCAAAGAGAATAAGAGTCCAGTAAAATGTTATCTGTTTCATCTTGATAGGTTTTAATCAAAAGGCCAAGATAAAGCTTGGCCTTTAAATCAAGTTTTTCCTCATAGTTTTCTTTAAACTTCTGCGAGAAAAATTTTAACTTTAAGTCTTCTTTATGTTTGATTGCTTTTTCTTCTTCTCTCTTTTTTTTGCAAAAATTGCAACTGCAGTAGTAAGGATCTTCTACATGGTTACATATGTTACATGGACTTTTATTAGGTATATCTTGTAGCTCTTTAGATCTTGACTGAAGTTCAATTTCTTTCATTTCATTACAGACTTTGCACTTACCTAAATTCACTTTAGGAAAAGCTTTATAAAATTGCCTAGAAGAAACAGAAATCTGATATTCCTCTATCAAAGATGCAACACTTTCGCCTTGATAATATTTATTAATTAAATCGAGAATCTCTTGCTTTTCTAAATGATTCAAGCATTTATTAACCGTAGAAAACACTAGTTGCTCTATGTTTAATTCCTGCAAGAATATCCCCCCAAAAGTAGTTTAATACACTAGTAACCAATACCAATTATAAGTAATCTATAGAACGATAAGTTTTAGGCGGTTGCATTCCTTCCTTTATATGTATAACTATATATTTAGGGTGTTTATTCTCAAATATTTGACTTACCCTTTCGATGTCGTCGGTGTAACTACATGTCAAGGCGTTTTTAAAATCTCCGCTTTCCTTGTTCCATACAAGCATCCAATAATGTTTTGTATTCAAATTTCTCACTCCAATATCAGTTTTCTCCGATGATTATATTAAGTTTTTTTAACGTTGTCTAGCTTCCAAAAACTAGTAGTCTAATTTCGACTATTGAAAAAAAATTAATTATAAAATATAATATTATATTTTTGATTCTGTTATTAGCCTCTTTCTTATTCTATACATATTCGCCATAAACACCGACACAATAGGATTCTTGAGTTAAGGAAATTTAGTATAAACATAAAAACGCACTTATTAAATCTTTTTTATAAAATTTTTTTTAGCTCGTTTCTGAAGCGTCTATGATTGGTTTGGAAGGTATTAAAACAAAACAGGATAACTATAAGCTTAAAAAAATACAATGCTATTAAAGTTTACGTAAAGGCTTCCACGTCTCTCTAATTGCGTTTGATTTCAAGGCTATTAAAAACTATTACTTTCGAAATTAAATGATTTAATGTCATATATTGTTAAGGAATGTAATTGTAGCAAAATGTGTAAAGTTTGAAGAAGAAAGATAATTGCTGCGTAGTATAGAAATAATATGAAGTGATTTTTACACCCGCTCCTTCTGTTAAACAATTGTAGAGGAAGTCAAGCTGCTTATGGGATAAATACTTGTGGAAGAAATAGTAATTTGAGATAATTTATATATTACAAATTTAGGAGTATAATATAAATTCCAAAGATACTGTCTTTTGGTAGTGGGGGACTCAATCGTGAGTAAGACTCTTTTCAAGAAAGTTGATTATAGTTTATCTAAATTAATTCATGACATTGACCATGGAGACATAGGTTTACCAGAATTACAAAGGCCATTTGTATGGTCTGGTAGAGATGTGAGAAATTTATTTGATTCAATGTACAAGGGATTTCCAGTTGGTTATTTCTTATTTTGGTCAAATGAGCATTTAGCAAATACGAAACAGATTGGAACTGAAAGTAAACAAGCTAAGGTACCTAGACTCTTAATAGTTGATGGACAACAACGCTTAACTTCCCTCTACGCAGTATTGAAAGGGAAGGCAGTTCTGACTGAAGACTATAAAGAAAAACAACTACAAATAGCATTTCGACCGCGAGATGGTCAATTTGAAGTAGCAGATGCTGCAATTAAAAGAGACCCTGAGTTTATTCCAGATATTTCTGTAGTATGGAAGGACGGAACTTCTACTTATAAACTAATCCGAGATTTTCTAAAAAACTTAAGTTCATCCAAAGAAATATCTAATGAAGAAGAGGAAACAATTAGTGATTCAATAGACCAACTTTATAAATTAGAAGACTATCCTTTTACCGCAATGGAAATATCTTCAACAGTGGATGAAGAGCAGGTTTCTGATATATTTGTAAGAATTAATAGTAAAGGAAAAAAATTGAATCAAGCAGATTTTATTCTAACATTATTATCTGTTTTTTGGGATGAAGGTCGTAAGCAGTTAGAAGATTTCTGTAAAAAAGCCCGTATACCTGCTAGTAGTGACCAAGAAATTACCCCATATAACAACTTTATTATGCCAGATCCAGACCATCTATTAAGAGTATCAATAGGGTTAGGGTTTAAACGTGCACGTCTAAAAAATGTGTATTCCGTATTAAGAGGTAAGGATATGGAAACAGGAAAATTCTCAGAGGAACGTCGAGATGAACAATTCGATGTTCTTAAGAAAGCACAAAGTTATACCACAGATCTTCAAAACTGGCATGAGTTTATGAAGGTATTAGTTAAGGCAGGGTTTAGAAGTAGAAAAATGGTAAGCTCTGAAACCACACTCTTATACGCATATGCCATGTTTTTAATTGGGAAGGTAGATTTTAAAGTTGATCCATATACTCTTCGAAATTTGATTGCGAGATACTATTTTATGTTGGTAGTAACGGGACGATATACGAATTCTCCCGAAACAGTTATGGAGAGGGACTTGGCAAGGTTGCGCGGTTTAGCTAATCAAAAAGAGTTTATAAGAACAATTGAAAAGCTTATTAATGATTCCCTGACAAATGATTTTTGGCAAATCACTTTAGTTAATAATTTAGAAACATCATCAGCTCAAAGTCCTGCGTTATTTGCTTACTATGCTTCATTAAATCTATTAGAAGCTAAAGTTCTGTTTTCTAAAATGAAAGTTTCGGAGTTAATTGATCCAATTCTAAAGGGTACGCGTAATCCAATTGAAAGGCACCATCTGTTTCCAAAAGATTATTTGAAAAGCATTGGGATAACAGAAACAAGAAGGATTAATCAAGTGGCTAATTTTGCATTGGTTGAATGGGGAGACAATAACGATATCTCAAACCAATCACCAAAAGAATATTATCCTGAATATTTATCTAGATATTCTAATGAGGAATTAAGGCCAATGACTGAATGGCATGCACTCCCTGATGGCTGGGAAAGTATGGACTATAATGAATTTCTAGAAGAAAGAAGAAAGTTAATGGCTAGTGTAATTAAAAAAGGATTTTACAGCTTATGTGTCAATTAAGATTCAATATATAACGTAAAAAGGTAGTTCCAATGTATAAGGAACTACCTTTTTATTTTATAGAGAGAGTTACTTGAACTAATATGACTTGAGGAGCTCGTTGTTATTATGAATATACACATATCCATTCAGAAGTATTTCTGTACAACATTTTATAATTAGTTTAATAATTAATAACAAGAAATTAAGTTCTTTAGCGGCAAAAGATTATGGAAATTGCTCTTAATAACTAATAAGCACCCAAAACAGAATTCCCATTGCTATTCAATTTCGATTCGAGACTCATCTTCTACCTCAATAGTTGCACCTAAGTTTAGGTAATCTGATGCCTCCTCTTCGAGATTATACAGTTCAGCTTCTTTTCTGGAATAACCACCAGCTTCCACTAACCAGAGAGGTAGTGAGTAGGTATCACTACCAACTTTATAATTATAAACTGAGCCACCTCGTGATATTTCTAAAAAATACTCAGATACTTCAAAATTAATATAGACAAATTCTTCTTCTGATTTGTAATTAATACTAAACCTACAGTCAACTCCTTTTGTTATTTCTGGAAGTCTTTCTATTGCATATAATCCGTTACCTAATCCAATTATTTGCGTTGCTGTTAAAGTAGAAGAATGTTTCAACATTTTATGAATTATATTCTTTACACTGTTAATAACATAAAAATCCTCGTCATCAAAAGTGAATCCAACAACAGAATCAAAATGCAGAGATTCATATACTTCCAATGCTTCTTCTTCGTCTTCAAGTGGAACTTGTAAGTTAATTCCAGCCCCCATTTCATGATCTGTCCATTTTGTTCTCCAGGTAATATGGGGAGCTTCTGTCCTCAAATATTCTAAGATTTTATCAACTTTTTCTGCATCAGTCGTGTTAAAGCTATCAATTGTTTCCCAGTGCATACGTCTCCCTCTCTAAAATCTTTAAACTAATAAAACAACTATTTTATTTATAATGAAATTATTATTCCATAATAATGGGATGTTTTTTTCTATACTTATCTTTACCAAAGGTATATAACTTTATTTAAGATTTTTTGAAAATCTCATGAAGTAGTAAATTTGATTGAAATTTCCAACCTATTTAAATGTAAAAGAATGCGAAATTACTAACTGAATAATTAAGTATAATTTTAGAGGAGAACAAAACATTTTAAGGGTAGGATCCAATTCATTTTGAGTAATTAGGTTGGAGAATTTTAATTTCAAGAAGAAAATGATGACATTATCAATTTAATTATTCAAAAAGGTAAGCTCCAACAATATAAAGCCTTAAGTTGTTAAAAGGTAAAAATAGGAGTAGACGGAAAACTATAAGAAATTCCAATTTATGATAAAATGAAATTGATGAAATAAAGTAATATTAAAGTGCTATGTAAAGGAGCAATATCCAATCATAAATGACTAGGTATATACACAGCTATTTAATGAGTAAATATGCCATAAATAGCTCCAGTTAATGCATTAAAACGTTTTATAATTGGTAATTGAGCTGATGAGCCTTTGATGTGTATGTAAAATAATCTTAACATGCCACACATTATATAAAAGAGAAAAAACAGAGGATAATTACACAATATGGTTTTTGCTTGGATAGAAAGGGGAGTTTATTTTGGCATATCAGTCCGAAGCACAACTTGAAAAGAATATGATTCACCAACTTGTTCGACAGCAATATGAACAGATTACGATTAAGGATGAAGATGCACTAATTCAAAATTTCAGGGATCAATTAAATAGATTTAATCAAAAGAAATTAGAAGGTCAGCCATTGACGGATGAAGAATTCAGTCGGTTCTTAACTCAACTAAGTGGTAAAAGTATATTTGAAACAGCCAAGCTACTAAGAGATAAACAAGTGTTTCAACGAAATGATGGTACGGAGATTTATCTGGAGCTTTTTAATACGCGTGATTGGTGTAAAAATATTTTTCAAGTAACAAATCAAACAACAATGGAAGGTAAGTATAAGAATCGCTATGACGTGACGATCTTGATTAATGGGTTACCAGTCGTACAGGTTGAATTGAAGCGCAGAGGTTTAGATTTCAAAGAGGCATTTAATCAGATTCAACGTTATCGTAAGCACTCGTTTAAGGGGTTATTTAGGTTTCTACAGATATTTGTTGTAAGTAATGGAGTGGATACGAAGTATTTTGCGAACTCTGATGCTGACATTTTATTTGGCCATACTTTTTATTGGTCAGATACGGAGAACAACCGTATAACAAATTTGAGTGACTTTACAGAGAGCTTTTTAGAGAAGTGTCATATAGCAAAGATGATAGCTCGTTTTATGGTCCTAAACGAAACCGAAAAGAATTTAATGGTCATGAGACCTTACCAAGTGTTTGCTGTAGAAGCATTGATTAAGCGAGCTTTAGATTCCAGGAATAACGGTTACATTTGGCATACGACCGGTTCGGGAAAAACACTTACCTCTTTTAAAGCCAGTCAAATCCTTGCCAATCAACCAGATATAACAAAAGTATTTTTCTTAGTAGACCGTAAAGATTTAGACTCTCAGACAATGGAGGAGTTTAATAAGTTTGAGCCGGATTCGGTTGATGAAACAGATAAGACGGATAATTTAGTAAATCAAATCTCAGATATGACAAAGCCTCTTATTTTAACAACGATTCAAAAGATGGCGAATGCCGTAAAGAATAAGAAATATGAGAAAATTATGGATCAATATCAAGACAAACGTGTCATCTTTATCATTGATGAGTGTCATCGTAGTCAGTTCGGTGAAATGCATAAGGAAATTTCTAAACACTTTAAACAGGCTCAGTATTTCGGCTTTACGGGTACACCTCGCTTTGAAGTGAATAAGAGTCAAGATGGACGAGTGACAGCTGATTTATTTGAAAAGTGTTTACACACATATTTGATTAAAGATGCGATTCATGACGGAAATGTATTAGGGTTTTCGGTAGAGTATATTAAAACAGTCAATATTGACATTGATGAAGAAGATAAAACACGCGTACAAGGGATAAATACAGATGAAGTTTGGCTAGATGAGGAACGGTTAGAACTTGTCGCTAAAAATATCGTTGATACGCATGAAAGAAGAGCAAAGAGTAAGGGATATACCGGTATATTTACGGTTCAGAGTATTCCAATGCTTATTAAGTATTACGATATATTCAAAAAATTAGATCACAACTTAAGGATTGCAGGTATTTTTACGTTTGATCCTAATGAAGATAGTGAAAACCGTGAAGAACATTCACGAGATGCTTTAGAGCGCATGATGAAGGATTACAATAAAATGTTTGGTAAGAACTTTTCAACGGACAAGTTCCCTAGTTACTTTAAAGATGTGTCTAAAGGAGTTAAAACGGCTCAAATTGATATTCTTCTTGTCGTTGATATGTTTTTAACGGGCTTTGATAGCAAAAAGCTCAATACACTTTACGTGGATCGAAACCTGAAATACCATACATTAGTTCAGGCGTATTCACGAACAAATCGAGTAGATAAAGCAACGAAGCCATATGGAAATGTTGTTTGCTATCGTAATTTAAAAGAAAATACGGACGATGCTATACGTTTATATTCGCAGACAGATACGGTTGATGACGTATTGATGAAAAGTTATGAAGATTATCTAGTGCAGTTTAAAGCAGCACTTACGAAGGTACAGGAGCTTGCTGATTCTCCTGAATCTGTTGATGACCTGGAAAGAGAAGAAGATAAACATAAGTTTATTGTTAGTTTCCGTGAATTAACGAAAAACCTAGTGAAGCTTCAGACCTTTACAGATTTTGAGTTTGATCCAGACATACTAGGAATTGGAGAACAAACCTACCAGGATTTTAAAAGTAAGTATCTTCGCATTTATGACGAAACGAAGAATAGTGATACAAAAGAATCCATTTTAGCTAACGTAGACTTCTCTATTGAGTTGATGCACACAGACCGTATCAATGTTAGCTACATTATGAATCTAATCCGTAATATTAACTTTGATGATGAAGAAGAACGCGAAAAGACGGTTGATTTGATCGAGAAAGAATTAGATCGCGCGGATAATGAAGAACTTCGCTTGAAGGTTGATTTGATTAAAAATTTCTTACACAAAGTCGTTCCTACGATGTCGAACCAGGATTCTGTAGATGATGCATATAACGAATTTGAACAACAAGAGCGTTTAAAGGAAATTAAGGCTTTTGCTAGTGAGTTTGACATTCCACAGGAGCAACTTCAGTCATTTATTGAAGAATACGAGTACAGTGGTGTTATTGATAATCAAGAAATCAGCGATACCATTAAGCTACCTTTTTTAAAGAAAAAGAAGCTGTTACAACGAATCATAACTTATATTTTTGAACATACAAAACGTTATACATGATTGTTATTTTTAAAAATAGCAGAAAAGAACTTGCTTTTCCTGCTATTTTTTATTATGCTTAAATCACCAAGTAATTAATGCTATTTTTAAAAATAGCAAGAATAGAGGTGTGAGGGTTGTTATTAGAATCATGCGCTACAGTATCTCAAGGAGCCATCCTATCCAGAATTAAAGGTAATCCTGTAGCTGATTCCATCAAACTATCGTTATATACTATGAAAGAGATGAATGAAAGTTTAGGTATTGAATATCACGGTAGTACTGAAAAACTTCAGGAAGTGTATGTTTCAAAAGAAAAACTAAAAGAATTACCTATTTCGAAGGATGGTATGGTTCTTATCAATTTAACGGGACATCAAGCAGTTTCGGTACGGACTGAACATGCTGGACGTTTAATTCCCTCTAATTTTGCCATTATTGAACCACGTAGTCAGCTAGAACCTATCTACTTGCAATGGTTTTTTAATAAGCACCCTGAGTGTTTGCGGCAATTAAGAATTGCTACACAGGGGACGATAGTGGCAGCTCTATCCATTAAGATGCTGAGAGAGTTAAAAATAGAGCTACCGACAACTGAAAAACAGCAAACCATTGGGAATATGAATAGAATCTTGGATCGAAAAAAGCGTTTAGTCAATGAAAGATTGCAGTTAGAAGAACAACTATTAAAACAACTTTCAATTAATTATCTCAAGGAGGAAGTTAAATGACATTAACAGAAAAGCAGCGTCAACAACAAGCTGAGTTACATAAGAAATTATGGAACATGGCGAATGACTTACGAGGGCAAATGGAAGCTTATGAATTCAAAAATTATATTCTAGGTTTGATTTTCTACCGTTATTTATCGGAAAAAACAGAGTTTCGGGTCGCTAAGTTATTGGAAGAAGATAATATTTCTTATGAAGAGGCGTGGAAAGATGAAGAATATCGAGAAGCATTATCAGAAGAGCTAATTCAACAAATCGGTTATGTTATCGAACCTGAATATCTATTCTCAAATATGATTAAAGAGATTGGGAAAGGGGACCAGGGTAAGTTTGATACGGAAATGCTGCAAAATGCAGTAAATGCTATTACGGAATCAACTTTCGGGGCTGACAGCCAAGAAGATTTTCAAAACTTGTTTGATGACATGGACTTAGCATCTTCAAAATTAGGTCGTGATGTAAAGTCGCGTTCGAGGCTTATTGCAAAGATTATGGCTAGTATCAATGATATTCCATTCCTTCATGATGACGTAGACATTGATGTACTAGGTGATGCATACGAGTATATGATCTCACAGTTTGCTGCAAGTGCTGGGAAAAAAGCTGGAGAATTCTATACACCTCAACAAGTTTCAAGAATTCTTGCTAAAATTGTAACTGTAGGTAAGTCAGATATAAAAAGTGTGTATGATCCAACGTGTGGTTCAGGTTCATTACTTTTACGTGTTGCAAAAGAAGCAAATGTCCGTAAATTTTATGGGCAAGAATTAACGGCAACAACTTATAATTTGGCTCGAATGAATATGTTGCTTCATGATGTATCTTATCAGAATTTTGATATCAAAAATGATAATACATTAACAACACCACATCATGTAGATATGCGATTCGAAGCAGTTGTTGCAAACCCACCGTACAGTTCTAAGTGGAGTGGTGATGCTAAGTTTTTAGATGATGAGCGTTTTAGTGCATATGGAAAGTTAGCGCCGAAATCTAAAGCGGACTATGCATTTATTCAGCATATGATACACCAATTAGATGATAATGGAACAATGGCGGTTGTTTTACCTCATGGTGTTTTATTTAGAGGTGCTGCAGAAGCAGTAATAAGAAAGTACCTTATTGAAGAGAAAAACTATTTAGATGCCGTAATTGGACTCCCAGCGAATGTATTCTTCGGAACATCTATTCCAACGTGTATCTTAGTATTTAAAAAGTGTCGGGAATCAGACGATACTGTATTATTTATTGATTCTTCTAATGAGTTTGAAAAAGGGAAGAATCAAAACTATTTGCGTGATGAAGATGTTGAGAAGATAGTTAATACCTATATTAAACGTGAAACAATTGATAAGTATTCTTATGCTGCAACAATAAAAGAAATTAGAGAAAATGATTATAACCTTAATATTCCTCGGTATGTAGATACATTTGAAGAAGAGGAACCGATTAATATTGTAGCTGCGCAAAGTCGTTTAAAAGAAATTGATCAAGAAATAAAACTTATTGATGAAGAATTGAAAAAATATTTGATTGAATTGGAGGTGTAATAAGTTTGAATCCACAACAGGTTAACCCGAAATTAAGATTTGGTGGACATACTAAGGATTGGAAAAGAAGCTCTTTAGGTGAATTATGTAAAGTTAATCAAGGTTTACAAATACCTATTTCAGAAAGGTTCTTAGAACCTGGTGAACAAAGACATTTTTATATCACCAATGAGTTTTTAAAGAAAGGAAGTACAAGAAGTTATTATATTATGTCTCCAAACAAAAGCGTTTTATGTGATGAAGATGACGTTCTGATGACTAGAACTGGTAATACAGGAATAGTAGTAACTGGTGTGAGAGGGGCTTTTCATAATAATTTCTTTAAAATTAAATTTAATAGAGAGTTATTAGATAAAGACTATTTGGTTTTGTTCTTGAGAAGCCCAAGAACAAAACATAAAATTCTAACATATGCGGGGCAATCAACTATCCCTGACTTAAATCATAAGGACTTTTATTCTTTAGAAATTCAATATCCAACTTTAGAAGAACAAAAGAAGATATCATCATTTTTCTTACTTCTTAACCAAAAGGTAGAAAAACAAGAAGAAAAAGTTGAGCAGTTAGAATTGTTCAAAAAAGGTATGATGCAGAAAATCTTTTCGCAGGAGATTCGGTTTAAAGATGAAAACGGAAAGGAATTTCCTAAATGGATTAATACTACTGTTGAGAAGATAGCAAGACTTGAAAAAGGATTTACCCCCCGAACTAACGACTCAAGTTTATGGGATGGAGATATTCCGTGGCTCTCGATAGCTGGATTAAACCAAGGTAAATATATAGATACAGCCAGCAAGTGGATTACTAAAAAAGCTATAAATGATAAGAATCCTGTCCCAAAAGGAACATTAATTATGAGCTTTAAATTAACATTAGGAAGGCTTGGAATAATTAAAGAAGAAATGTACACTAACGAAGCTATCTGTCATTTTTATTGGAAAAATAATAATATAGATACTGAATATGTATATTATTACTTATCATCTATAGACATTCAAAGTTTTGGTTCAAGAGCAGCAAAAGGTATAACTTTAAATAATGAAAGTTTAAATTCTATAGTAATAAAGTTACCTGATTATAGAGAGCAACAAAAAATTGCGTCTTTCTTTTCGAAGGTTGATTTAAAAATTGAAAAAGAAAAGGATAAATTAGAGCACTTAAAAAAGGTGCAAAAGGGTTTTTTTCAGCAAATGTTCATCTAATAGAAAACGGCCATGCTAAAAGAGCATTGGCCGTTTTGTGCCAATTTGTTTAAAGTCCTATTCCCGATGCTGCATTATCTTCAAACAAATTCGCTTTTTTGATATATCGCTGCAACGAATCACTTCGCTTATGTCTCGTTTGTTTCATGATTTGATGTTCTGCCTTTCCAGCTCTCGCAGCTTGAGAACAAAAGCCACTCCGCAAACTATGCGCCCCATATCGTTTTGGATCTAATCCAACTTCCTCACAACACTTTTTCACAATCAAACGGACCGATTGTGCCGTTAAGCCCCCCATCACATTCTCGTGACGATCAATCCGTCGAAACACTGGTCCTTCCGTAATGCCAGCTGCAGAAATCCAATCTTCGAAACTACGAACAGGACAAGTCAATGGATTTGATCCAAATGGGAGTGCAACATCATGACCTTCTCCCTTCTGATCCGTTTTACTTTGATTTAAATGGATAATCAATCCATCTCGTGTTTTAGAAATATCTTCGATATGTAAGCCAACCAGTTCACTTCTACGTAATGCACCGGCCCAACCGATAACTAATAAAGCGCGATTTCGGACCCCGATGAGCTTACCATGTGGTAATTCTTTAATGACCTGGCGTAGCTCATATAACCAAATTGCTTCTCTGCCTTCTTCTTTAATACCAATCTTACGCTGTAGTCCCTCCCATACACCTCGCACTAATGGCGTTTTGGTCGGACTTTTGTAACCAGCAGTTTCATGACGTTGAGAGACTGTCGCCATTTTTCGCTTGATCGTGGATGCCTTTTTCGTTTTGCCTAACATAGTTATGTAATACACCAATGTGTCCGGTTCTGCTGGAAGGGAAGCAAACGCGTGAGAGGCACACCATTCTTCAAATTGTTTCCAATCGGAACCATAGGCGCGTTTTGTATTACTAGATTTCGAGTTTGCTAGATATTCACGAGCTTCATGTTGAAGTTCTTGTACTTCGGTAGAAACCTCATTGGAATCTTGCGGTTGTAACCAGGATAGATTGTTCATGTTTTTTCTTCCTCCTCTTCCCCTATAAATGTATACCGATGAAATAATAAAGATTTCATGTTACTACATTAGTTTACCATTTTTATCCTGATTCTAAGTAACGATAAGATGGTTTATCGATAGTTAGCTAGAAAATACTAGCCATGTATACTATATTCTATCAATTTAGATATTAACTGTAAAAAAATGGTGAACAACCTGAAACCTGTTACATGAGGGAATGAATATCTTCCTTATGAATTGGTTTTGTACTAAACGGTACATTGATTTCACAAGCTAAGATATATGACATTAATAAAGATAATTTTTTAAAAATTTTTCGCTTATAGTCGCCGGCGATTAAATATTGAAATAAAATGTTAGTAGGTTAATCAATACAGTATCTATCAAATAACTAATTATGATTACATCAACAGTATTGATAGGAATCCAATTAAAACATAGGAGGTAAAGTATTATGAATATGAAAGTATCCTAACAGTCAGTTTCCTGTATTGTAGATTTCTATAAGTTATCGTTAATCTTTTGTATGGATTTTTCCACTCGTAGAACTTCAGTCCAGAATACATTGAGATTAAAACGAGATTTCCACAGTTTGAAGTTAAAAACAGTATAGAAAATGGAGTGATGTAAGATGACAAATTTAAATGTAGTTAGTGAAGGAAAAAACAAGAAATATATTGTTTCATACACGGTAGAGGAAGGATCAGCTGAAGGTAAGTTAATTCAATCAGTGTTCAGTAGTTTTGAAGAGGCAGTAGAATATATGGAAATAACTCGAAAAGGTGGGAGTTTACTATTCGCTAATATTTAAGAAAAGCATTCTATAAAAGAGTAATTATTATTACTCTTAATAGCACATACCATTAAAATAAGGAAGGCAATTGGATAGATTCCAATGCCTTCTTGCACACTTTTCTAATACATTTTCTTTTACTTCTTTCTCATAAGCTTGATAGAATCCTCCATTGGTTGATAAAATCTTAAATTAAATTAAAGGTGTTTTGGTATTTTTGGGTTAATGGTTTATTTTGATGGAAATTGTAAGGGCAGATTATCAGGCCTAATAAGGAACATATACTAGACCGTTTATTTGAATGACATATTTCACACTAAATAAATACTATTAATTAAAATAAGATACATTACTTCTGACAGGTCTCTTTAATAAATTTGCTATACTCTATTAAAAATATATGGGAGGGTAAAGAATGAAAAATGATAAAGTTATACCTTTGAAAAAGGAAGCATGCAAGGTTGAAATGACAAATGGGCGAGATGTGTTGAAAGAACTGTATAAGGTTGAAAAAGAGATCACAATAATTTTAGAGGATAAATAGAAAGCGATATCAATAATATCTTAAGCTGACTTTGAGCTTATAGATTATATAGCTCATTCAACGAACTCATATAAATAAAGCATTTGCTTTAAAAAACGATATATCGATTAGGCATCTTTTTGAACAGTACACCTTTGTAGTACAATTATTTTACAATCCTTATTTGAAATCTTAATTAATATGGATGGGGTGGTGAAATGGAAAGTTCTATTTATTTAATAAGAGGTGTTAACCAAAAGGTAGTCCCAGCTCTTTGTTTAAAAGATTCAAATGATTATTTTATATTTGCACAATTGAGACAAGCAAATCAGGAAGATATTTTTAATACCCAGGATACAAAAACAATGGAAAAGTTTAATCGTGGTAAACCTGATAGAGAACAAATTAAGATACGTAAAAAGTATGAGGTAGATACAATATATATAGGTCAGCCAGAGGGTTTAAATTCAAAATCGGTAGTAATGGTTAAGAAACTTCACAAAGTTAGTAAATCCCAACTAATAAAGAAAATAGCAGAAGTTGATTATGATTTTGTTCTTAAGTGTAAAGAATTAATAAAGCAAGTTAAAGAGATTGCTAGATTACAAAAAGAATTACAACAACTTAAAAGGAAATTACAACTTGCAACTATAAATAACGAAAAATATTCGCATTATGAAAAACGCATAGGTGAAGTATTAAAAGCTATAGGATATAAAAGTGGCAAAAAAAGAAAGAATAAACCATACGAAAATCTTAGAGAAGTACCAAATAAAGGATATATTAAAATATATTACGGCGGTCGGTAGTTCATTGTTAGAGCATAGTACTTACTACATACAGGAAAGAAAGGAAGATAATTATGCCAGTGTACCACAAATTAGTACGTGACCTTATTCCACAATTAATAGAGAAAAATGGAAAAAAATTTTCAACCAGAATACTTGATGATAATGAATATATAACTGCTTTAAAAGCTAAGCTTGAAGAGGAAATAGAGGAGTATTTAAATGCGGAAAATAATCAAGATAGTTTAGAAGAATTAGCGGATGTTTTGGAATTAATTTATGCGTTAGCTAAAACTCATGGGGAATCATTTGAGAAAATAGAGGAGATACGTCGGCAAAAAGCAGAGAAGAGGGGTGGGTTTAACGAAAAGGTCTATTTAATAGAGGTAGAAGATAATCAATAGTAAAAATTATGAGGATACTTCTATTTTAAAAATAAAGGCGTTAGAATGGGATTTATCCTAACGCCTTTTCATGTTAAAAACCTACATCATGAATATATCTAGGTTTCCACTCTGGACTTTTAAATGATGCAGCAAATTTAAAGATAGATCTTAAGAAATTCAATCTAGATGTTGATGTAGCACCTGTTTTCATAATTAAAGTTTCTTTCAAGGGATGGTTACTATCAATAAAATATTCATTTCGTTTGTGCAAGCGGAATAACAACTTTTCATTTGGAAGTCTAGCAAATTTACCGTTTTCTTCTCCTCTATTACAGTCTTGACAAGATAAGACGAGGTTCCAAACTCCATTTAAATCTAAGTCCTTATTAGAGTTATATTGAACACTTAATGGAATGAAATGATCTACATCACAAGTGTTGGACCTACTGCTCTCAATAGAAATGGCATCAAAACAATAGAAACATTTTCCTTTTTGATAACCGTTTAAGGGTTTCCTCACAGGGGTCATTGATACTCGATTGTGGGAATTTAGGTACTTTTCAGGAGTAACAGGACGTAAACTGAATAGCTCTTCTTTATCTATGTCAAATTTAACTTCTAATTTAGGGTTTCTTTCATGCCATGCGGTTTCTACTAAATTCCATCTACCTTCGACTTCTTCATACATGTTTTCGAAATCTCTACTTTGTCCCAATTTAAATAAATCGTCTGTCAGGATTATACCTTTTTTATAACCTTGCACAGATTTTTTGAAGAAAGACTTTTCAAGTTCACCTGCTGGGATGTTATGAAATGCATCTATTACATTATTGAAACCCAGTTTTTCTGTAACATCAAGTAACTGTTCCCATGCAATCTGATTTGACTCATAAAGCTGGCACGCTTGTATAAAACGAGAACTCGAGCTCGTAATTTGTCTTTTACCACTACGAACGTGTTCTAACATATGGTTCACATATATAGGGGAAAGATCTTCGAGAGATATAAACTCTTTACTTGATTTACTAAGTTGTAACAATGATTTAGCTAATGCGAATTTGTAAGTAGCTACATTTCTCCCGAATAAAAAAACTGATCGAAATTGACTTTCTTCGGATAAATCATCTATTAAGTATTGATACAAAACCAATCTTCCCTTCGAAAATCTATTTTTATATTATTATTATAACGGATAAAAATAGACATAATAAAATAAATTATAAACCGTACACTTTCAAGAACAATTAGAATGATTTCGCTTTTCCAGTTGTATAGCAGGATTATTATTAAACAATAAACAAAAAAGCACAATTCTGTAAGATTGTCACCCATCTTACAATTGCAATTAATAAGAAATATACGGCTCCTTTGTGTCTTACATTTTAGTTATTCTGGTTCCTATTAGGTAGCTAGACTTCCTAAATAATCACTTATGGAGAATAATATACGGGATTAAACTCCATGTAAAAACATATGTTATCGAATAACTTCTAAAGTTGGTTTTCCACCGAACTATGTATGGGATATCATACACTAAGGAAACTTAATAGTATTATAAGTTATTAATGCCTTGATAATGTTTTCGCTTATAGTCGCCAGTGGATTACATATGAAATAGAATGTTAGTAAAGTGAAAGTTATTTTCTCATTTGAGCACCTATAAAAGAAGAAATGAGCAAATTAACAGCACTGATAGGGTTGCAAATAAAGAAATTAGGGGGTAACGTTTTATGAATGTGAAAAAACTTATTAAAGAATTTAAAGAAGATTTAAGATCTTTAAAAGAGGGCGAACATTACGGTGTCGAGTATGATGATTTTCTTGTTACTTTAGGAGATAATGGCATCTATTATGTAGGTGTAATTGATAAAGATCAGTGCATTTCGAATTGTGAAAGTGAAGATGAATGTATGTGTGCTAGAAAGTATCCTAACAGTTTTTCATTTTTTTCAATTGATGAAGTTGCGAATTTTATTGTTTTAAATTATTTTGATGGACAAGTTGCATATCAAAATATAAGTGATCTGAAATAATGTGGAAACAAAAAGCATTGGATAAATTTCCAATGCTTTTTCCTTTTATTATTTCTTAATGGTGATAATAACTTTGCCTAAACAACATCTCAAAGTGTTTATAAAGGGATACTACTACTGACTTAAGACAATTCAATACCAGCTCCTACCGAATTAGGAAGTAAAGTGGATATCTTTATCCATTTAATGCCGAGATTTAGAGTGATTTTAGCTACGCAGTAGACAAATACTGCGCAACAAAGAAGTTTTATTGTTGGATTAGAGGTTACTTAAATGGAAAAAAATGATAAAAGTTATTTGTTAGTATTCACATATTGTGATAAAGAGTGGCTATTCTTTATTAAGTTTGTTAAAAAATGGTATAATTTAAGCGTTAAAGTTCTATAAGTGTTCGACTAAGTAAGGGGAGATTGGATGGAATTTAAAAATTATGATTATAAGGAACGAAAAAAGAAGGTAGAAGAAATTCTTGATAACACTGATAAAGTAGAGGAAGTTGATAAGTTTCCAACAGAAGATAATTTTACATACACAAATGGTTATAAAGCTTGGGCAGGGGCGATATTTGTTGATTTAAGGGATTCAACAACTTTATTTACTGATAGTGATGAAGTTAATATCTCTAAAGTAATTCGTGGATTTACATCGGAAATAATAGAAATTTTGAGGAAAGATACTGACAATCAAATGAAAGAAATTGGTATTAGGGGAGATTGCGTTTTTGCAGTATATTCTTCACCTAAAAAAGTAGATCTCTATGATATTGCAAATAGATCATTCTATATTAATACTTATATGAAAATGTTAAATGAATTATTAGAAGATAGAGGACTCCCAAGAATAAAAGCAGGAATAGGCATGTCAGCAAATAAGACCTTAGCTGTCAAGGCCGGAAGGAAGTCATCTGGAATTAACAATTTAGTTTGGATTGGTGAATCTGTCGCTCGTGCTGCCAAACTTTCCGATTTGGGTAATAAGGATGGGATTTCACCTTTGGTTATGTCTAATATTTTTTATAATAATTATATAGAAGAGCAGAAAAAGAGAAACTCAAATTCAGAATCATGGTGGACGAGACAGAATGATGATGATTATGGAACATATTATCATGGTAATGTTATTAAAATTGATTTTGATCAATGGATTAAAAATGGCATGAAAGATTAACTACTGTGATATGAAATAAAATAGATATGGTTTTAGGAGGATTTATGGACAAAAACGATTTATTACAATTTAATCATTCAAATATTCAAGAACTCATTCGTTTTATAGATCAAAAGGCTGGTGCTTTGTTAGTTATTTATGGATTTCTATTTACAGCAACTATTGAATACGCTAAGAAACTTTCATTTATAAATCCATTTAACCTAAATAATGGTTTCATAACAACTTTATCAATTGTTGAATTAGTTACAGGTTTATTACTTATTTATTTACTAATATATCAAATTTATATAGTACTTTTTCGAATAATTAAGCCAAGACATGCAAGTAATTACACTCAAGAAGAACTTTCAATTATTTACTTTGACCATATTTCCAAACAAAATAAATTTGAATATATTAATCATATTGAGCAATTACCTGAAGATAACCTAAAAACATTTATACAAAGAGAATTGGCAACACAAATACATGAAATTTCATCTATTATGAGCCAGAAGTCCAAAAATCTAAACTCTTTATTAAACTATTTATTTTTTTCGATATTCTTACTATTATTTTTTATCTTTATCTCTAATTTTATTTGAAATTACATAAACTGCTTGTGTTAATATTCAATTAACCAAATGGGGCGCTTATTTTGATTAAAGAATGAACTCATTAACTGCACAGTACAACGATACTATGCAATAGAAAATGATACCCGCTCCTGTTTCCGACCAGAGGCGGGATTTTTCATTTCTATATTTATTATAAAAGGAGAGAGTGCAGAATAGCTTCTGCTTAGTTTAATAATAAGTCCTAATACTAACTAGCGCAAAAAACGAAGAGGACACTGGAAATGGAGAGGAATTTCCAGGAGAATGAAATAAACCACCTACATTTACAGTACCTAATCTCAAAGAATACTAACACAGGCGCAAAGAAGCTATAGAATAAGACAAGAAGATGAATGTTGAAACTGCTCGTTTGTCCTGAAAAGAGGAGCGGGTATATTAGGTTAATTAAAATTTAAGATTCTCTATGAGTCAATTTTAGAAAACTTAGGTACCTTCATCAGACTGTTATCTCTGGGGTTTCAATTGGGTGTAGATAAATGATCAAAAAATGGAATATTGCTACAATAAACTTAGTTACGTCTCATATAAACATATACAATGTATGAAGATAGATATAGAAAAGGGGATTAAATTTATATTTTCATCTCTTAAAACATAGGTTTATAAACAAAAAGAGCGTTGTGGAGTGTGCAAACATTCCTGCAATCGCTTAAAATGGATTGTATTACATATAAATAGCTGGGTGCATTAATTATAGAATAGATGTTTAAAATCAATAGGTGTTTTAAGAACTATCTAGTCAGTGTTGTTTTTTTGTATTTTATGACTCCCTTCTTAAAATTATAAAGGATGATTTAATGCAAACATACTTAATATATTTTAGTGAATTTTTATTAAACAGTATAGTGTTTAACTTAATAAGTAATAGTGACTCAAATAATACTGGTTTTATAATGACATTAATATACGGTATTGCTGGTGGAATCTTATCTCTCGTAGGAATTTTAGCATTTTTTATATCAATTAATATTCAACCAGTTATACAAAATCAACGAGATTTGTGGCTGAAAATGCAAGAGCTAAGTAATAAACTAGATATTGATGATTTTAATTTGAATACAAAATTAGCATCTGATTTTGTAAGCAAATATAAATTATATAAAAAACTCGACTCTAGTAGATTTTGGTTAACTATGATTTCAATTGTGGTTTGTATAATTGCGATAGCGGTGGCATGTTATATTTGGTTTATGGGATTCAAGTACTTGGGTATACTTGGTAATCTCAATAGTTTAGATTTAAAAATATCGTATAAAGGTACAATTCTTGGCATTATAACTTTGGTTTTATTCTGCGTACTTCTTTCAACACTATTGCTTTTAAAGAGAATTAGTGGGGTTCCAGTTGCCAAGGATTTAATAGATAGTAAAATGATTAATCAATCTAATATTGACACTATAAGACTCTCTGCATGGTGCATGAAATTGGAAGTTGTAAAAGGCACTCTATTAGTGAATTCCGATATTCCTTTTAGAAATGTACATATCATAGACAAGGAAAATAAAATTATTGATCCAATTGGAGAAGAAAATAAAAATTGTGTTCAAACATGGAGTGCTGGGAATATAACAGATATAAAATTAAAAATAAAGAAAGTACGAATTGCATTATTTGATGGGGAGAAATTAGGATATGAGTTAGTGTTTGATTTTGATAGTTGTTTAAAAAAACCATGTGCTCCCGTTCAAATAAAACCAATGATTGTAATAAAACTGGGTGACAGTTATACCAGACACTATGTATCGGAAATCTTACGTTAGGTGTAGCATCAATACATGGTGAATTCTAGATAGTTTCTCACTAATTGTCTATTTCAACTACATATGTTTATACACTAATTATGTTTTTACACAAATTTTACACATGCCCTCGGCAAACCCTTGTTAAATTAGGGTTTTCAAGGCTATCTCTAGACCGACCACCGGTGTTTACATACTAAAAAATTCTATTAAATCAATGCTTAGGAGCAATTATCTGAGCATTGATTTTTCACTTTATTGGAATAAAGTGAAATGTTAGTCGTTCAGACTACAATAAACGATTATTAGTTTTACCTGATACAATATAAATAATGATGATATTTTCACATATCCGATACATCCTATGAATAGTGGATTGATGATTAAAGGAGTAGATCAATGAGTGATTTGTTTGTTAAAGATGGTAGTGAACCATTTGTTTTATTTTCATCAACTCATATATTAACTATGGCAGTTATATTAGCTCTTTGTATCGGTATGTATTTATTCAGAAAGCAGCTAAAGCGTGGCTTACCAAACAAGATATTTAGGTTCGGCATGGCAACTATTTTAATTATTTCTGAAATAAGTTTAATCTGGTGGCTTCTTACTGTAGGCGATTGGTCACTTCAGTATTCATTACCACTTCATTTAAGTAGCCTTTCACTTTTTTTATCAAGTATTTTGTTAATTACAAGAAACTATCGTCTTTTTGAATTTACTTATTTTGTTGGTATCGGAAGTGCATTTCAAGTTATGCTTACACCGGACATTCAAGCCTATACGTTTCCTCATTTTAGATATATACACTTCTTTGTTTCGCATGGAGGAATTGCAATTGCAAATTTGTTTATGGTACTAGTGGAAGGGTACCGGCCAACATTCAAGTCTATCTTCAAAGCATTCCTGTATGTGAATTGTTATTCGTTATTTATTTTTATTGTGAATGTAGTTATAGACGGTAACTATATGTATATTATGAGAAAGCCTATGAACCCATCCGTATTCGATTACTTAGGGCCATGGCCATATTATATTATCCCTTTAGAAATCATCACCTTAGCAACGTTTCTATTATTGTATGTTCCATTTTATATTAGAAAAATAAGAGATAGTTCCAGGTAACTAAGTTCAGAAACTAAATATTGATACTGTGTCCAAAATAATCTTTAAAAAGATATGTTAAATGTCAATGGCGATGCCTCAGTTTTTCTCCCTTTTGGTATATTTTTCATTGCTCCTTCTTGGATATCCATTTTTACTATATTTGATTTTTTGTTAAAAGGCTTAGAAAATAATTTTTCTATTAATAGTGTGTGTTTTTAGTAAGTAAAGAATTTAAACAGGGTCTACATTTCTGCACGTTATATATTGTTCCAACATTAAATAACCAGTACTATATAATTAACAGAAAATAACAAGTGAGGGATTATATGAGTGCAACTAACAAAGTAAAGTATATCTCAACAACAGTGTTGTCAAAAGAATTAAAAATGAATGTAAAAGAAATATTTGAAATCCTACTTAAAAATGGAATGATTAAAAGAGTCGATGAAAATTGGATTCTCACTGATAAAGGGAAACAAATAGGGGGAACGGTTAAAAAGCATCCAAAGGCTGGTGAGTACATTGCTTGGAATGAGAACATAAAAGAACATAGCATATTTCGACCAGCTAATGATGACGTTCTTCTGAATGCAACTGCATTAAGTAAACACTTTGGTGTATCCAAGTTTAAAATGAATCCAATCTTATCGGAACTAGGATTTATTCAAAAAGGACTCAAAGGTTGGACAATAACTAAACTAGGATTGAGTTTAGGTGGAAAACAATTGGAATATGATAAGACAGGAGTGCCATATGTAAACTGGCCTAAAAGTATATTAAAGAATAAGAGACTGGTAGAAACAATGAAAGAGTTGCAAGGTAACGAGACTGAAGAAGAGAAAGCTTCTAATCAAGATAATCCTTTAGGATTTAGAGAAAAGTTCGAAGCCAAGCACAGAACAGCTGATGGTCATTATGTTCGTTCAAGAGCAGAAATGTTGATAGATAATTGGTTATACATGTCTGAAATTGTACATGCATACGAAAGAAAATTGCCAGTTGAGGAAGATATTTATACTGATTTTTACTTGCCAGTTGGAAAAGTGTACATAGAATATTGGGGATTAGAAGATGATCCAAAATATGCGGCAAGAAAACAAGAGAAACTAAACATCTACGAAAAATATGGGTTTAATTTAATAGAGTTACATGATACTGATATTCAAAACCTAGATGATATTCTACCAAAGAAACTGTTGAAATTTGGGATTACCGCATATTAGAAATATAGCTCAATATTAAAAATTAACTTAAAATTAGAATTAGGAAATGAGGGGCAGAAGGAAAAACTGTTCAGCAACATACCAGGACAAGGTTACCTACACCTTGTCCTAATATTATGTTAATGTAAAATAATAGTAATTAAACAATAAGAGGTGTTAATTATGCCTACATACAATAAACTGGTACGAGACAAGATTCCTGACATAATTAAAAAGTCTGGGAAAATCTTTACTAGTAAAAAGCTTTCTAATGATGAATATATAGAAGCTTTGTATAAAAAGTTATATGAAGAGATAGAGGAATTAACTAAAGCAAACTCGCAGTCTGAAGTAGTGGAAGAAGCTGCAGATGTTTTAGAATTGCTTTATGCTTTAATGAAAGTAAATGGAACTTCTATAGAAGAGCTTGAAAATGTGCGAGCTGAAAAAAAGAAACATCGAGGAGGATTTGAAAACCGAGTTTTCCTTCAGGAGGTTAGTGAATGAGTCATAAATTAAAAGTAGGTGAATTAAAGGAGCATTATTTGACGGACGAGGATATTTGGAGGATTTTTACGATTGTATTATCGAGTAAGTCGGTAAAATCCTCTACCTATAAATATGCACTGATTAAGGCATTAATCGAAAACCTATATCAAGTTAATGATCAGTTCGAATTAACCTATAATCAACTTGCTTATTCTTTTACTAAAGTGTATTGGAATTTAATTGTTCAACACAATCTCGTTAAACAAAATCGTGGTAAGAATGCTAGAGTTGTAACCATTATTAAGGACGTCCAATCCAAATACCAAATACCGACTGATTTCAGTTTTGATAAGTTAAAAGAAGATATTCAAATTAATCTCATATCCGAAGTGAAAGCGACTATGAAGCAAAATGTGTTTGGTGCATTATATGGGGATACACAAGGCAAGTTCTATGCTTTTGAACATCGTTCAGAATACTTTAAAATAAACCCTGCTGTACATCGCTTTATGTTGAACTATCAAAGGCTCATCGTGAACCTGACGAATTACCATATGGCAGCAATGATCGAAAAACTTAATGATATTCCAAGCATAAACTACCTTCTCGGAAAAGTAGAAAGCATAGCCAAACGGTCATCCTTACGTCCCTTTGAAAAAATTTTGCTAAACCATTTTGAGCATACTTGTTTCTATTGCGGCAAGACCCTATTAAGTGGAAAAAGACAAACGCATGTAGATCATTTTATCCCGTGGTCATTTGTTCAGTCGGACCAACTATGGAACCTGGTTCTATCATGTAGCACATGTAACAGTTCAAAAAGTGACAAACTCCCTGAAAAGAATTTTCTTTGTACTCTAATTCAGCGAAATAATGAACTGCTATATAAAAAAGAACATACTAACGTCGGAAATCTAATGACGAATTATAAAGACAAGAAAGTTATTCTACTTTATGATTACTCCATTAAGAACGGGTATGATCAAATATGGAGTCCTGGTTAAGACTTTTTAGATGTAAAACTTTCGTATATACATAACATTATGAGTTAATTTTTTATTGCTAAAAAATTATAAAAAAAATAGGGAGGACTTTTATGTGGGGGCTTATTATAATATTAATTTTTTTTGGTTTAGTTAAACTGAATTTTCACAAAATAAAGGGATTCGTTGGGGAAAGTTATATAAAAAACAAGTTAAAAAAATTAGATCCAAATAGCTATAAAGTTTTTAATGATGTGTACGTGCCTACTAAAGATGGAACTACTCAAGTTGATCACATCGTTACTTCTCCGTATGGCATTTTTGTCATAGAAACGAAGCATTATAATGGATGGATTTTTGGTAACGAAAACCAAAGATATTGGACACAAGTTATTTACAAAAGAAAAGGGAAGCTTTTCAACCCGATTTGGCAAAATAAAGGACATATACAAGCCTTATCTGAGTACTTAAATATAAAGAAAAATGCTTTCTACTCGATAGTCGCTTTTTCTGGACAATCCACCTTTAAATTTAAAGATCCTTTCAACAGGCTGATGTTATACATTTCAAACAATTGCTTGAAACCATTCGCGGTGAATCAATCATAAAATTTAATACTCTTGAGATGAAGGCTATTAATAAAGAAATAGAGAGTCTAATCATTACTGATAAAAAGGAATTAAGACAAGTACGAAAACAACATATCAAATCAGTAAAAGAGAAAACATCTAATCGTGTAAACAAGAAGAAATCAAGTCCAAAAAATATAAAAACACCTACAACGAAAACAAAAACTAATAGGAGGAGAACCAAAGTAATACCGCTTAAAAAGGAACAACATGTAGAAACTTGTCCTAAGTGCGGTGGGGGAATAGTAGAAAGACGCGGGAAATATGGCAAATTCTTTGGTTGTAATAATTATCCTAAATGCAAATATACAGTAAAATCAGGATGAGGAGTATATATTAGTTACCTATAAAAATTAATCGCCTACCAGTTTTGTTTTGTTGGGTGGCTGAATCTTTTTATCTATGACAAGCGTGTGACAAAGATTTAAAAAGTCCCTTCTCCTCCATTAGACCAATTATATATCATCGACTGCATGCTCAAATGTACCTCGTAGATCCATATCATGCTAATTCAATTGTGAAAGTTTCTGTAGTTGATTCCCCTTTTACCTGAAGGTTATAATTGGAGAATTTATGTAAATACAAGACTTCTTTTAAAACAATAACTGATAGCGAATGGAACAGCTTTAAGCATATCTAATGTTGTATGGTTATTCAGTTAATAGATAGTAAGGGGATCCCCATTACTATTCGTAAGGAGACTTTAATTGTTGTGATCAAAGAAATTAATTGGAATATTATAGTAATATTATAGTTTTCTAGATCTATAGGATTATTTGTTCCCACTTTGTAAAACCACACATAAAACGTCTGTTTAATATTAAAATACAACAGCATTCTTTATCCTACTGACAAAAGGAATGTAGCCTACGAGCTACATTCTTTTTTGTTGCATATCAGGGTTTGTTTGCCAATTTATACGAATGGCGAGCGTTAATAAAAATCGGCATTTTTAGTTAATATCAATAAGTATAGTTATTAATCAAAATTTTTAAAAAATTTAGTTAATTGTATTGACAAACTTGAATTATCCTTATATTCTTAAACCATACATTTTAGTGGTATGCTGTACCGTTATTTGGAACAGCTATTTTTTTATAGCGTTATGTTAACGCTTACAATGCGTAAGGGAGTGAATTGGATGAGCACAAACAGTATTAGCAATAGTGGACCACTTAGAGATATTAAAATATTAGATTTCACACGTGCATATGCTGGTCCGTTTTCCACTATGCTTCTTGCTGACCTTGGAGCAACGGTAATTAAGATTGAACCCCCAGAAGGAGATTTTATCCGTGAAATTGGACCATTTGTCTCTGAGGAAAATAAAGATGGAGGAATTGGTGGTTTTTTCAACAGTGTTAACCGTAATAAACGAAGTATTGCAGTTGATCTTAAGACAAAGGAAGGTCAAACCGTTGTACATGACTTAGTTAAAGAATGTGATGCTTTAATTTGTAACTTTAGTACACCTAAAGTAATGAACAAGTTTAATCTAGATTATGAACAAGTGAAATTAATGAACCCTCAGCTTGTATATGTATCAATTAGTGGTTATGGTACAAATTATGTCGTTGATTCGAAGTATGAAGGAAAACCGACTGTAGATATTATGATGCAGGCGGAAAGTGGAGCCATGAGTATTACTGGCTCAGAAACAGGAGAAAATTATAAGATTGGTCCAGGTGTCGGTGATAGTTATGCAGGAGTAATGGCGGCAATTGCGCTATTATCTGCTATTATTGAACGACAAAATTCAGGAAAGGGTCAATTTATTGATATCGCAATGCTAGACTCTATGATTCATCTTTGTGAGCGCATTGTTTATCAATACTCTTATACAGGAAAGTCTCCTAAACCTGAAGGAAATAGGCATCCATTTCAAGCGCCATACAGTATCTACGATACAAAGGACGGAAAAATAGCCATCGCTGGTCTTCCTGACAGGTACTGGATAAGATTATGTAAAGCAATGGATAGAGAAGATATTTTATCAGATAAACGTTTTGAGACTTCAATAAAAAGAAGAGAACACCAAGATGTAATTGATGAAATTATTACTACATGGACAACACAATATACAAGAAAAGAAGCAATGGAGATTTTAGACCACTATGGATGTCTTGCAGCACCTCTTAATAAAGCTGAGGACTTATTTCACAATGAACATGTTAAAGCAAGAGAAATGTTAATTGATATAGAGGCAAATCCATTTACAGGAGAAAAACGCAAAATTATCGGTGTGCCATTTAAATTTTCTGAAACTAAGGCAGAGATAAAACACCGTGCACCATTGATTGGTGAGCATAGTCAAGATACTTTAAGAGACCTATTAAACTATTCTGAAGATCAAATTAACGATTTAGTAGAAAAAAATGTTATTAAGATCAAAAACACAGATGTCAAAATGTCAAACAATATATAAGGGAGGCAATTACAATGAGCCAACAATTTCCTCAAGGTGTTGCTGTTGTTGGAGTTGGGGACACCGATTACGGCAGATTATACAGAGAAAGGGATCTTGAATATCCGAGAGATCCATATGATTTAGCTTTACAAGCTTTCAAATCTTCCCTTGATGATTCCGGGCTATCAAAGGATGAGATTGACGGTGTTATCTGTGTCCGTGATGTATCTTCTTATGAAACTTTCTGTACAAAAGCGGGAATTAAACATCCTCGGTTGGTAAACTATCTTTTACCAGAAGGAAGGCAATCAGGGCTAGCTCTTCAGTATGCTGCGATGGCCGTATCTTCGGGTATGGCAAACAATGTACTAATAATTTATTCAAATGTAGGAAGGTCAGCTGGTGTTAATTATGGTTCTTCTGGTGATGGAGCTGACCCATTTGGTTTAGTTCATGGTATGACTTCACCTGGTGCACATGTTGCTTCTATGTTTGAAAGGTATATGTATGAGTATAATGTAACGCCTGAATCTTTAGCAAATGTAGCAATTTCAAATCGTTACCATGCATCAATGAACCCAAATGCTGTATTTAAGGAGCCGCTTACTGTTGATGATTATATGAATTCACGATACATTGCTGAACCGCTTCATCTATACGATTATTGTCTTATTAATGATGGTGCAGTCGCGATTATTGTCTCTAGTGTAGAAAAGGCTAAATCATTACAAAAACCAGTTGTCGAATTACTTTCCACTAGCACTTGTGGAGATATGGGACCAACTTATGCAAAAGAGGACTTCTTTTATAGTGCATTACAAAAGGCTTCAGATGATGTATATTCATTGGCTGGTGTTTCTCAAGAGGACATTGATTGTTTACAAATTTATGATAATTTTACACCTGTTGTATTTTTTGGATTAGAAGGAATCGGTTTTTGTGGAAAAGGGGAAGCACCAGATTATTTAAAACAGTATGGCTCAATGGTTGGTAAGAGTTCTTGTCCAATTAATACAAGTGGGAGCCATACATCCGAAACCTATATGCAAGGATTTAACCTCCATGTTGAAGCTGTAAGGCAACTTCGTCACGAATGCGGGGAAAGGCAAGTGAAAGATTGTGAACTAGTTCAATATGTTTGCCCATCGCCAATAGTAAGTTCTCATATTTTAGCTAGACGATAAATTTATAAAGGGGTGATTAAATGAGAGAAGTAGACCGAGAAGATGTTGGTAACCTTATGGAACACGCTAATCAATTTTCCAAACCTTTTTGGGATGGTTTAAAAAACAAGCAAATAAAATTGCAAAAATGCAATGATTGCACCCATGCCCAATTTCCACCTGGACCTGTTTGTTCAAAATGCTTATCAAACAACATCTCTTGGATTAGCTCAACAGGTAAGGCTAGAGTGTGGTCTAAAATTGGTTTTTGGAAACCATATTTAAAACCTTATACAGATGTTCCTTACTATGTAGTCATGGTCAAATTGGCAGAAGGTCCAATGATCACAGCTAGGATTTCAGAAGAACACCATTCTAAAATTAATTGTGATTCTGAAGTAGAAGCAACATTTTTTGACACGGTAGATGGGACAGTATTACTTGGATTTAGACCAGCTGAAGCTTAGTGAAAGGAGTTATTTTTAATGGAAATAATAGATAAGCAGTTAACGACTTTTATTAAGAACTCCAAATACGAAGATTTCCCTGAACAGGCAATTTATTCAGCAAAAACAGCCATTATAGATTGTTTAGGTGTCGCTGTTCATGGTGTAACTACAGAAGTAGGAAAAATTATAATCAATTACACAAAGGAATTCGAATCAAAGCCTACATCATCCATCCTCGGGACTAACGGTCTCAAAACATCTCCAGAAACAGCTGCTCTTACAAATGGTACTCTTGCACATGCTATTGATTTTGATGATATTAATACAACATTAATCGGACACCCTAGTACAAATTTAGTACCCTCTATATTAGCTTTAGGAGAGTATTTAAACTGTAGCGGTAAGGATTTAATATTAGCCTATATTGTAGGTTTTGAGGTGGAAACAAAATTAGGGAAAATTTGTAATCCTTCACATTATGAGTCAGGTTGGCATTCCACCGCAACATTAGGAACCTTTGGAACAACAGCAGCATGCGCCAAATTGTTAGGACTCTCTGAAGCTGAAATAGATATGGCATTGGGTATAGCAGGTTCCCTTGCCTCTGGTCTAAGGGATAACTTTGGAACGATGACAAAACCTCTTCATGCAGGCAAGGCTGCACAAAATGGAATTACAGCATCTTTATTAGCTAAAAGAGGTTTTACAGGAAATCGTGAAATTATTACTTCCCCTAAAGGATTCCTGGCACTATTTAATGTCGATGAAAATATTTCAAAAACAGCGAATTTAAAGATGTTATCCGATCTAGAAATTATTAATTCTGGAGTTGTAATTAAAAAACATGCCTGTTGTGGATCAGCACATTCAGCGATTGATGGAGTTATTAAAATTGTTACTGAACATGACATCAACTATGAAGATATTGACAAATTACAGGTCGAAATTAATCCATTAGCTCTAAATATTTTGATTCATAATAAACCTGAAACAGGATTAGAAGGTAAGTTTAGTATGGAATACATGTGTTCAGTTGCAGCAATTGATCGAAAAGCAGGGATTAAGCAATTCAATGATAATAGGGTGAGACAGCAAGATGTTCAAGATTTTTTGAGTAAAGTAGAAGTGATTCCAAATTCTAATTTACCCATATTAAATTGGGTAACAAAGATTAATATTACTTTAAATAATAGTCATGCGTTGTCAGAAACAATACGAGTACCGATTGGGTATCCTGAAAATCCACTGTCTAAAACTGAACTTGAAGAGAAATTCTCTGAATGTGTTGAAGGTATTTTAAATCATGACCAAATTAAATTGGTATTTAATACCATAAATTATTTGGAAGACCTAGAAAACGTAAAAACATTAACAAAATCTTTAGTACAGACTAATAGCCTATCACACTCTTAAGTTGATAAAGTGATAGACAAACAGCATGAAATCTACTTATTTAAAAATTTAGGGAGGTTTTTAAATGAAGGGATTTAAAGTTTTAGCAGTAGTATTCTTATCTTTACTTATGATTGTTACAGCAGCGTGTAACTCTAAAGGAAACGAAAGTGTAAGTGGTAATTCAGGATCAAATTCAGGATCAAATGAAGGATCAGAAACTACAAATTTTAGTGACATGAGCTTAACGTTTGGTAGTGCAACAGCAACTGGAAACTGGAGAATAGCAATGGCAGCTACTTCACAAATTTTAAAAGAAAATCTAGGTATAGAAGCTTCTGCACAAGTAACACCAGGTGCAGACACTGAGAGTGCAGTAGGTGTAAGAGAAGGAATATTCAACGGTGGGGTAACTTCCACTCTTACTGCTGAACGTTTTGCTGAAGGTGGAAATGAACCATTTATAGAACCCTTTCAACTCAACCATTGGTTTTATATAGGAGATATGTATTGGAATAGCTTAGTGTCGAAAGATTCTGGCATTACTACAATTGATGAATTTGCAGGACACAAAATCGGTGTACACTCTCCAGGTACAATCAATTATATCTTTAATAGCGAAATTTTGTTTCCTGCCCATGGAATGTCAGTTGAAGATTTAGAAGCAGAATTAATTGGTACGTCTACAGCGATTGAACATTTAAAAGATAAAAATATTGAGGGTATGTCACATGCACGTGGGCCAAGTGGAGCGATTGTTGAGTTGACAATGGCTAGAGATTTAGTTCTTGCACAACCAACCCCGGAAGCAATCGAGTGGGTTAAAGAGAATTATCCATGGGCAGGTCCAGTAAAAATGCCAAAAGATGTTTACCCAGATTTAGAAATACCAGAACCGGGCTTAGTATTTTTAATTCCAACAATGTCTTATTTGGATCCAAATTTGCCTGATGATCTTGTTTATGAAATGACTAAACAGGTGATGGAAAACTTTGAAGTAATTCAAAATGCGGGAGATGCTTTTAAAGATATTAAGCCAGAACATGCACTTCAGGGTGCAACGAAGAAATTCCCACCGCATCCAGGCGCACTTAAATACTATAAAGAGGCTAATATTCCTGGATGGGAAGAATTTGAATACTTACTAGAAAATTAATCATCAAAAATTGAAGGGAGTTACGTAACTCCCTTCAATAAACTTATTTTTGATTATTTATACAATCAAAAATAGAGAGTAAAGGAGGTTAATAACTTGCTAAATATTAATATGAAAAATATGAGAATATATTTGTTTACGGCTATAGCAGGAATATTATTCTTTTATTCCTTATGGGTAGGTATTTTTGGAGCCCCACACTTTCTCATTTACAGACCTAGATGGCTTATGATGTTATTAATTCTCGGATTTTTGTTTTTGCCTTCTAAGGTTTTTAAACAGGGTTCTTTATCTGAAAAATTGTTTAACAGTGTTCTTATTATAGGAGCTATTGTAACCTGTTTATATGTTGAGATTAATTGGCTTAAGGTGACAATGCGTTTCGGTGTGAACTGGACTGAGACGATTCTGGGGTGTGTATTGATACTGATAGTAATGGAACTAACTAGAAGAACAGCTGCTAAAGCCTTAAATTATATATTTATATTTGTACTCCTTTATGCATTATTTGGTAATTTAATTTCAGGTTTATTCAACCATGGTGGTATGAGTATTAACCGAGTAATAATGACTGAGCTTTATACTCATGAAGGACTTTTTGGTTCTGCATTTGGTGTAGGGACCTACTTTATAGGTCTGTTTATCTTTTTTGTAGCCTTTTTAGAAGTTAGTGGTGGGGCTGATCGGTTTATGAACTTCACCTTAGCTTGTGCAGGAACACTAACAGGAGGTCCAGCTAAAGTAGCCGTAATGGCAAGTGCATTACTAGGTATGATTTCAGGAAGCAGTGTTACTAACATTGTTACTACGGGGTCTATTACAATTCCAATGATGAAGAAAAGAGGATTTCAATCACATACTGCAGCAGGAATTGAATCTACAGCCTCATTAGGGAGCCAGATTACACCACCTATTATGGGGGCAGCTGCGTACTTAATAGCAGAATATACGGGTCACTCCTATCTAGATGTAATGTTAGCAGCTTTAATCCCATGTATTTTGTTTTACTGGGGTGTTTATTCTCAAGTCCATTTCCGGGCAATTAAAAATAATATTAAAGGCATACCAAGAGAAGAATTACCTGACCTTAAAAAAGCAACAATTGGTGTATTGCCATTTATTGTACCTATGATTATTTTAGTAATACTATTATATAACAGGTATAGCACACAACTAGCAATATCAGCAACTATATTCTCATTTTTCGTAGTGTTGTTGTTAGATAAAGAGTCAAGACCCAAAATTTTAAAAAGGTTTATAGAAGGTTTACGAACCGGGGGAGAAAATATTCTTCCAGTTATGTGTTCGCTCTGTGTGGCAGGTTTAATTATTGGATTATTAACTATAACCGGATTAGGAGATCGTTTAACTTTTATTATTTCTGAATTATCCGGTGGCAGCTTTGTATTAACTGTTATATTCACAGCACTTGCAACGATGATTTTAGGTATGGGCATGGTCACTGTTGGTGCATATATTTTTGTTGCGACATTAACTGCACCATTATTAGAATCAATGGGAGTACCTCTGCTTTCAGCCCATTTGTTTATCTTCTATTTCGCTGTACTAAGTGCAATTAGTCCTCCAGTTATGATAGGTGTGTTCGCTGCTTGTGGAATAGCAAAATCCAAATTAATTCCAACTGCACTGGCAGCACTCAGATATTCTATCATGGCTTTTGTTGTCCCATTTTTATTCATATTCAACCCTAGTCTTCTTATTTTAGAAAACGGGCTTACATTAGATACACTTTTTTATTTTAGTACAACATTCATTGGGGTACTTGGAATAGCATCTAGCTTTGAAAAACAATCTTTTTTTGGCAAAGTAAAGAATTGGGAGGCAGTAGTTTTATTTCTATCTGGTAGTGCCGCCTTACTTACACACAAAACCTTTAGCATTATAGGTGTTATAATTCTTGCGTTAATTTATTCAAAACTTTTTATTGACAGCAAACGTTCATTAAATTCGTCTCAAACAGTGGATACTAATATTTCCAGCTAAATAAAAAGTTAATTATGTTTTAAAACTAAAATATCAGTAAGAGGTGTATGTGTTGAATAAAAAATATAAAGTTGCTGTTTTACCTGGGGATGGTATAGGTCCTGAAATCATAAATGAAGCAGTAAAAGTCCTTTCTGCAATCAAAAAGGGAATGAATATATCTTTACAATTTGAATATGCAGATGTTGGTGGGGTAGCTTATGATAATTATGGTACGTCTTTACCTGAACAAACTTTAAATACATGCAAAGACTCTGATGCCATACTATTCGGAGCAATAGGCGGTCCGCAGTATGACAATATCTCAATTGAATTAAGACCAGAAAAAGCACTACTAAAATTGAGAAAAGAATTAGGTTTATATATTAATAGTAGACCTGCACTTACCTTTCCGTCATTAATTAATCGTTCCCCAATTCGACGTGAGATCCTGAAAGACGGTGTGGATATTTTGATCGTACGTGAACTTTCTAGTGGTCTTTACTATGGTGAACCTAAGAAAAGAATATCTAGTGAAGAAGCAGTGGACACTATGCGTTATACGAAAACAGAAATTAGCAGAATCCTAACATACGCATTTGAACAGGCTCAACAAAGGGACAAAAAGCTAACTGTTGTTGATAAGGAAAATGTGCTTCAAACAAGTAAATTGTGGAGAGAGGTGGTATCTTCATTTGAATCATCTTATTCAGATGTAGAGGTAGATTACATGTATATTGACAACTGTACTATGCAATTAGTTATGAACCCACATCAATTTGATGTCATTGTCACTGAAAATACATTTGGAGATATTATATCTGATGAGGCTTCTGCACTAACGGGATCCATTGGTATGTTACCATCTGCCAGTTTAGGTGGGCAAATTGGGTTATACGAGCCAATCCACGGGAGTGCCCCAGATATTGCAGGAATGAATATAGCAAACCCTATTGCAACTATTCTATCTGCTTCTATGATGCTGGAAAACAGTTTTCAATTAGCTCGGGAAGCCGAAATAATTAGAAAAGCCATCAATAATGTTTTAGAAGCAGGTATTAGAACACCAGACATTTCACAGGAAAACAGTCAAGTCGTTAGTACAAGTGAAATGGGCGACGCTATTGTTCAAGAGATAAATAGATTATTAATAACAAATAAGGTTGTGGAATAAATGGGTAATAGATATAAACTATTTACCGGTATCATTCCTCCAGTTGTGACTTTATTTGACCAAAATGGTGACATTGATTGGAAGTTAAATTTTCAATTAACCGATTGGCTTATTAATAAGGGTGTCCATGGAATATTATTTTTAGGAAGTACTGGTGAGTTTTCAGCTATGACAATAGAAGAACGTAAATTGTTCACAAGAGAAATGACGCAATATGTAAATAAACGTGTTCCAGTAATCATTGGTTCTGGAACAACTTCATTGAAAGAGACAATAGAGTTATCCCAGTCAGCAGAGTCCTTTGGGGCTGATGGAGTAATGGTTGTAAGTCCATTTTACTGGAATTATACAGAGGACCAATTATTTGAATATTTTAAAACAGTTGCAAATAATCTTTCCATATCAGTACTCTTATATAATATTCCTCTACTAACGGGACAAAGTTTATCCAGTGATCTTATTACGCGATTAGCTAACACTTGTGAAAATATTATAGGGGTTAAGGACACGATTGATAGTATTAGTCATATTCGAGAAGTCATTTTAGGAATTCAAAAAATAAGGAAGGATTTCTCTGTATTTTCTGCATTTGATGAACATATGTATCCTTCACTAGTATTGGGGGCAGCCGGTTCAATTAATGGTTCTGCAGTTTTCGCACCAGAGCTATCTGTTAAGTTGTATGAATCATTTCAAAAGAACAACTATTCACAAGCAATACAGTTGCATCAAAAAATTGTAAAATTAATGGATATATATAAGTTTTCAACTCCTTTTTTCTTAGGAGTAAAGGAAGCAGTACAACAACGTGTCTTAAAATGTCAAACATCCCATCGTATTACAGTGGATAATGAAGATCTTAAAGAAAAAGTCAATCGCTATTTAATAAGTAATGGGTTGAACTAACGAGTTTAAAAGTAGCTTTATCAGTACTTTAGACGTACGAAAGCGAAGATAGGATATATAGTTTTCAATTAAATAAAACATAAAGTTAAAAACATGAGGTGAATAACTCTATGAGCAGCAGTATTAATAAAACTGGCGTAATTAGTAAAGCATTTAAAATTATTAATGTGTTTATTGACGAAAAACCGGAATGGGGAGTTAGGGAATTAGCCAACTATTTGAATGTACCCACGAGCACATTACACAGGTTTTTGCTTCAATTACTCGATATAGGAGTACTAGAATTTAAAGAATCTACAAACAAATATGTAATTGGTTCAGAATTAATTCGTATTAGTTCAGCAGTTTCTTCTAGAATCGATATTAAGAAAATAGCAAGGCCTTTACTCAAGGAATTAGTAGATAAGCATAAGGAAACAGTTTGTTTAGTACTCTATCACAAACAATCGAAAAAAGTATCTTTTGTTGAAAAGGTGAACGGCCCAGATCCTCTTCAATACATGATTAATTTAGGAGAACTGCACGCAGTTCCGTATGGAAGTACAGGAAAAAGCATCATGGCTTATTTAACTGATGAAGAATGTAATTCTATTTTAGAAGCCGAAGGATTTTCTGATGCTGAAATTGAAAAATTTAAGGAAGAATTAAGAGATATTAGAGAGAAAGGCTATGCTTCTAGTGTAGGAGAAAGGTTCAAAAGTTCTAAAGGTGTATCTGCACCAATATTTAATGCGTCCGGAAATCCAATTGGCTCCTTAGCGTATACAGTTCCAATAACTAGGATGACTCATGATGTAATCGAGATTGCATCTGACTTAAAAAGTAGCGCTTTACAAATATCTCGTTTATTAGGGTATACGGGTACAATATATTAATCATTACTTGTGGTGTATGAAAGATGTTTTCTTATTTAACGAATAACAAAGGGGGAGAACTAATGGAAAAACAGTTGATTAATGGTGAACTGGTAAATGGTAGGGGGAACCCTTTTGAGGTCACAAATCCTGCAACTGAAGAAGTCGTTGGCGTAGTTACTGCTGCTGATACCACCCAAACAAAGGAAGCGTTAGCGGCAGCACAATCGGCCTTTAAAGGATGGTCAAAAGAGCCATTAAATAAACGATTAGAGCTTTTCAATAGTTTTTTACAGTTATATAAGGAGCACCAAAATACTATTATTGATTTAATGATGAAGGAGATAGGGAAACCATTACCAACAGCTATTGCTGAGTTCAATACTTCTGTTAGTATATATGAAACATATGCAGCAGAGGTGAAGCATGTTTACGGTGATATAATGCCAGATTATAACAGTTCATTTGGCAGTGCGTACCATTATATGGAGAAACGCCCTATCGGAGTTACAGTAGGGCATCTTGCTTGGAACTGTCCGATTATGAATATAGCCTTAAAATTAGGTCCAGCTCTAGTTTCAGGATGTACCGTCATAATAAAGCCGTCTAGTAAGTCACCTTTAACTGGTTTGTTCATTGCGACGTTATTAGAAAAAGTAGGTTTTCCAAAAGGGGTTGTTAATATTTTAACAGGTCCTTCTGATGTAGTCGGGAAAACGTTAAATGAAAGCACTGTTCCTCGATTAATCACATTAATTGGATCCAGTGACACAGGGCGTAAAGTTATGGTGGAAGGTTCTAGTTCAATAAAAACTTATTCTTTAGAGCTAGGGGGAAATGCTCCTGCTATTATTCTACCAGATTCAGATATAAAGGAAGCGGCGAAATTTTGTGTGAAACGAAAGTTTACCTCTCTTGGAAACGCGGGTCAAGCTTGTGGAACTATTAATAGAATTTATGTGCATGAAGAAATTAAAGATGAATTTTTATCAGCATGTCTTAAAGAAACCAAAAAAATTAGGGTTGGTTGGGGAAAAGAATACTCAGATGGATTAGTAATGGGTCCATTAATTACTAAAGAAGACCGCGATAGAATGTTTGATCTTATTGAAGAAGCAGTAAATAAGGGAGCAGAGGTAGTCTATGGCGGTGCCGCTCCTGAAAAACATCGTAAAGGCTACTTTTTCATGCCAACGATTTTGGATAATGTTAGTGATGAAGCAAATCTAATTAACGGAGAAACTTTTGGTCCAATTCTGCCTTTCTTAACTTTTAGTGATATAGATGATGTATTAGCCCGAGCGAATAACACTGATTACGGGCTTGTTTCATATGTTTTTGGACATCATACACAAACGGTATACAAATGTATAGAAGAACTTGAATCAGCACAAGTTTTTGTGAACGGAGCCGGAAAACAAACAAATCATCCCCATTTTGGTTGGAAGGAAAGCGGTGTTGGATATGACTATGGGTCTTATGGTTTAAGCGCTTATTACCAAATGAAAAAGATTTCATTTAAACCATAATATTATGGCTTGAACACTTAGGTTTGTAATTTATTGTGGGAGGTCGTTTAAAATGAAAGGTAAATTAGTTTATTTAACTAGCCCCTTTAACACTGAAGTCCGTGAATATCCGATTCCGAAAGCAGAGCCAGGGGCGGTTGTACTAAATATGCTCCGTGCTAGTGTCTGTGGTTCAGATCTAACTACTTGGCTAGGATTACATCCGCGTACAAGCAAAGATTACCCAATTGGTCATGAAGGGATTGGTGAAATCCATGAATTAGGAGAAGGTGTATCGAAAGATAGAGCAGGCCAAGAAGTAAAAAAAGGTGATCGTGTAGCTTTTGTTTATTATCCTACTTGTATGGAATGTTTTTCTTGTTTAAAAGGGAGATTTGACCAATGTACAGCCTCAAAATATAACTATGTTCCAACTCCAGACGTTTACCCACATTTTATCGGAACATTTGCCACACACCACTATTTATTTCCTAATCAATATTTTTTTAAGATTCCAGATAATGTCCCCAACGAAATAGCAGCATCTGCAAACTGTGCACTTTCACAAGTCTATTGGGGGTTAGAAAAAGGAAACCTAACTTCAGGTGAATGGCTTGTCATTCAAGGTGCAGGAGGGCTTGGATTGTATGGTCTAGCTATCGCTAAAGTAAAGGGGGCTAAGACAATTGTAATAGATTCAGTTACCTCAAGGCTTGATTTAGCTAAACGTATGGGGGCTGATTTTATTATTAATATTAATGATTATTCTTCTATGGAAGAACGGGTAGAAAGGGTAAAAGAAATAACAGACGGGCAAGGTGCGGATATAGCCCTGGAAGTTACGGGGGTACCTGAAGCTTTTAAGGAAGGTGCATATATTATTGCCCCAGGCGGAAAATATGTTGAGCTAGGAAACATATCACCTTCAAAGAAAACAGAAATAAGCCCAGCTATCTTTACGAGAAAAAGTATTACCATATATCATGCTCTTCGTTATCCACCAACTTATTTATACAAAGCACTACAATTTTTATCAGATTATAAAGATGATTTCCCCTTTCATGAATTCACTGAAGATAAAGTTTTCTCACTAGATGAGTTTGATAAAATGATGGATTTAGTAAACAAACGACAAATCACACGTGCTGCAGTTGTTCCTAACAAAACAGTTTTTGCATAATCTATGAAATATAAGTACTATTTAAAAATATAGTTAATATCTGGGGAAAACTGTAGTTCTTCGGCAACACCTTACATTGCTGAAACCCTATCAACAATAGACAAACAGCACCTAAACATGTTAGGAGTCCCCTACCAGTTTAGGTGCTGTTTTCATCTTGTTAATGATTTTAATTAATGAATTTCCAATGGTTGTTCGATCGGATCAGACTATGGCCCCTTGTTCTATCATGTAGCAAATGTGTTCGTTCAAAGTTAAGTCGCGTTAATAAAAGGTAATAGTATCCCTCACCCCTAACCATAGACGTTAGGGGTCTTTCTATGCTTAACTTTAGATTCTACAACATTCATCAACGGATCCTTAACTTCAACTAGGCTCTAATTCCGCATAGGGATGTCATTTAAATAAAACAACCTCCCTCAATTTTTCCTCCTCAAGACCGAGAAACAATCAACACTCTGTATGAAGAAATTTACAATAACAACTTATATGATTAAATGCGAGGAAACCATTGTCTAACTTAGACAGAGCGGGGAAGAAATGGGGAATAGGCATGAAATTTAAGGATTTTCACCCGAACATTAAATTAAGAATTATATTTGGATTTTTTACCGAACTTGTTGGAAGTATGATTTTTCCGTTTATGGCAATTTATTTTACGGTACATTTCGGGGCACAATTAACCGGTATTTTATTAATTGTAAATGTGGTGATCGGCACTTTAGTAGGTTTTTATGGTGGCTATTTATCGGATCTTATAGGGAGAAAAAAGCTAATGGTTATCGCCGAAGTGGTGAGAACGATATCGCTTGTTGTGGTGGCAGTGGCAAACTCCCCTTGGTATGAATCACCTACCATAACTTTTTTCATGTTCGTCGTCGGGAGCATTTGCTGGGGGATTGAGGGGCCAGCAACTGATGCAATGTTAATTGATGTAAGTAAGCCTGAGGAACGAAAACTCATGTACAGCATTATGTATTGGTCAGGGAATCTTTCCATAGCTTTAGGAGGGGCAGTAGGTGCATTTTTGTTTAGAGATTACTTGTTTCAATTATTTATCGGAATGGTGATCACATCGACGATTGTGTTATTTGTGTTAATTTTCTTCATTCAAGAAAGCTATGTCCCGAACGTGGCTAAAAAACAACAACAGACTCCCAAAAGGTTTCAAGCTTTTCGGGACATTGTGAACAGCTATAAAGTTGTGGGGACCGATAAAGTATTTATCCTGTTTGTTATTGCAGGTTTATTTATTCAATCCCTTGAGTTTCAAATGACAAATTATATTGCGGTAAGACTTCATAACGATATGCCGGAACAAAATGTGTTTCTTTGGCCAATTAATGGGTTAGAAATGACTGGACTGTTACGAACAGAAAACACAGTACTTGTTGTTATTTTTGCCGCAGTTGTCATGAAAATGATGAAAAAATATAAAGATAAGAACGTGTTTTTAACGTCCATCGTTCTATTTACGATTGGCTATACGACAATCAGTTATTTTAATAACGTATGGATTTTGTTCGCGGCAATGGTGATTGCTACAATTGGGGAACTAATGCGGGTCCCCGTTCAACAAAGCTACTTAGCAGCCATGCCACCTGATGATAAAAGAAGTAGTTACATGGCAGTGAACGCCTTTACGTTCCAAGGTTCAATGATTCTTGCCTCCTTATCTGTAACGTTAAGTGCCTTCCTATCGAAAGAGGCAATGAGTCTGTTTTTACTAGGAACTGGTGTAATTGGGTTTTTAATCATTAATAAGATTATCCCAAGTTTGGAGCAGCGAGTGCGGAACCAAAGTGGTGAAGAAGAACAAACGAAAGAAGAAAGGGATTTTGTGTTGAAGGAACAAGTTGAGTAGGAATTTGGTAAATTCATATAGTTATATAAACGATAAAAATTATTTAGATGAGACAAATGCCCAGCTAAAAAAAGAATTTGGGCACATATCACCCAAGTAATACTCGGTTAACTTACATTTCTCAATTCAAAAATAGCAAGCACTTTGTAGTGATAGCAATACCTTCATTACAGGTGCTTTTTTTTATCTAGTTAATATCAATGAAATTTTGGCTTCATTTCCTAATCTTACTGGGACAAAATCGTCTCCAGCGTTAAATAGCAATAATAACATTATATTGAGAGTAATTTTGTTCATATCCCACAAAATTATCACCAATATTATGTGGAAATCCACGAATGATTTTTTGTTAGTTTTAAACAAAAGTATTCTGAATTGTTATAATATTATAAATATAGTTTCGTTATCGAAGTTTAATCTGTTTTGTAAGTATGATCAAATTTTAAGGAGGATCGATATAGTGTTTGATTTAGAAATCATTAATTCTACAATAGTTACCCCGACTTTGAGTTTTAGAGGATGTGTATCTATAAGTAATGGAAAAATAGCCGCAGTTACAGAATCACCGTTAGGTAATGCAAGGAAAAGTATTAACGCTGAAGGTTTATATTTGACCCCGGGTATGGTAGATCAACACGTGCATTTTATGGATCCCGCAGAAACAAGTAGGGAGGACTTTATCCACGGTTCTTCTGCTGCAGCGGTAGGTGGAGTTACAACAGTATCCGAACATACGCATAGTGCGCCTGTTCGGAGTGTGAAAGAATTTGACGAAAAAATTAATCACCTTTCTAACCGTTCCTTGGTGGATTTTGGATTAACCGCCCATGTTTTTCCGGAAGACGTTGGTGGACTCAAGCCGTTGTGGGACAGAGGTATTTTATTTTTTAAAATCTTCACCTGCACAACGCATGGTATTCCTACCCTAAATAACGATACTTTATATAACGCTCTGACTGAACTTGCTTCATTTAATGGTAGATGTTTAATTCATTGTGAAGATGACGCTATAACTGAAGGAAATGAAATTCGTTTAAAAGAGCAAAATCGTTATGACAATAAGATTATTTCGGAATGGCGCTCTGAGATAGCGGAAGAGGTAGCTGCTGCTAATGTCGCATTTATGACGCGCAAAACAGGTGCCCATGTCACTATTGCCCATGTTAGTCACCCCTTAATTATTGACTTAATTAAGCGTGAACAAATGGAAGGTGCTAATATTTTCGCAGAAATTTGCCCCCAGTATCTATTTCTAGACGAAGAACAGGTAGTAGAGAAAGGCCCATTTGGTAAATTTACACCACCCGCAAGGAAAAAAGGAGAGGGTGATAAGTTAATTGATTTAATCAATGATAAAAGTATCCAAATTCTATCCTCTGATCATGCCCCTTCTACGGTAGAGCAAAAACTAGACGGTAATATTTGGGAGTGTAATTTTGGCCTTCCAGGTGTAGAGACGACCTTACCAATGATGTTAGATCTAGTTAACCAAGATAAGATATCATTTGAACGTTTAGTACAAATTTATTCGGAAGAACCAGCTAAAGCGCTAGGTTTGTATCCAAATAAAGGATCACTGTTGGTTGGGACAGATGCTGATCTAGTACTTATTGACTTATCTGAAAAATGGACAATTAAAAGTGAAGACATCACATCGAAAGCAGGATGGACACCCTACGACGGTAAAGAGGTGATGGGAAAACCGGTTCTGACTATGGTTAGAGGAAAAATAGTTGCAGAAAATGGGGGAATTACGGCAGATCCTGGGGCAGGATCCCCGGTTACTAAGATTAACTCTAACAATTTTAATGCCAAAGCCTTTTCATAAATCTCATATTTTATATTATAACCTGACTGATAATAAGAGAAGGGGGAGTTGGAGATGAAAGTAGCTTGTATACAACCGTTTGCAAATTCGTTAGAAGAATATAAACCAGCATTAAATTCCTTATTAAATATGATTGATGAAGCAGGGGAGCAATCACCAAACTTAATCGTTGTACCAGAAACAGTTTATCCTGCTTACTATCTTGGTATGGATAATAGATTATTAGATGAATCACTAGAACTTACTACTCAGGTTGTTGATAATGTAGCTGCTAAGGCAAAGAAATACAAAAGTTACATTGCGTTTGGTCTTGTTGAAAAAAAACAAGAATCCCTTTATAACAGTGCGTTCTTATTTGACCCAGAAGGTAACATAATTAGTAAAACGAGCAAATCATTTATGTGGCATTTTGATAATAACTGGTTTGAACAAGGTGATGTTTATGATGTTGTAGATACACCTTTCGGACGCTGGGGAATGATTATATGTGCAGATGGTAGAATGCCAGAACTCCCAAGAGAGTTAGCACTAAAAAATGTAGATGTAATCATTGATTTAGCGAACTTAACATCCACAGGAAAAGACGAAAAATTATTAACAAATGCACAATGCGGTTTTATGTTAAGTACAAGAGCAATGGAAAATGGTGTGTGGGTTATCATGGCAGACAAAAGTGGTGTTGAATCAGACACGGTTACATATGCGGGGAGAAGTTGTATTATTTCTCCTGATGGTGAGGTCATTAAAGAGGCAACTTCAGAAAAAGCTGAAATCATATACGCTGATATCGACCCAAGGAAGTCTAGAGATAAAAGATACCGAGAAATTCACTTGATAAATGATCGTAACAAAGATAGTTATATAGATTTAACAAGTCCTCTCAGTAAGCTACCAATATCGAACTTCGTTGAGCAATCTATCGTACCCCACCAAATGGTTTCTCAGATGTCCACTACACAATTTAAGTATAAGGATAGAAATGAGTATTTAGAAAAAGCAAAAAGGTTCATCCAAAAGTTAGAAAACCAGCAAGCAGAATTTATTGTGTTGCCTCAGTTCTATCAAGGGATTATTTTACCACATGAAATACAAGAGTTTGTAAATAATCGAGAAACAATTGTATTCTTTGCATCTAAATCAGAAACAAAGGGTTGTAAATCGATTTCTGCTTTTGCACTAACGAAAGAGGGTATATTAACAAACTACCGCAAAACCCACTTAAATCAGAAAGAGAAATTGGACCATATCTCAGGGAATGAATATGTCATTTTAGAAACGAAAAAAGGAAATTTCGGAATTATGTTGGGGGAAGAAGGGATTTTTCCTGAAGTTGCCAGAATTCTAACTTTGCGAGGTGCTGACATCATTATTTGGATTAATGATTTAGAACCAGATATTCAAGAAAAAATTGCTCGTACCCGTTCCGCCGAAAATAAAGTTTTTGTGATTACTAGTAATCAGTTAAACAGTCATTTGCACACACACAGCTTTATAACCGATCCGAACGGAGGAGTAATTTCATCAACGTTAAGTGGAAGAGAACACGCAACGGCAGTTTTAATTCCGGCTTTTTTAAGTCGTTGTAAGGATATCGTTCCCTGTACAAATGCAATATTTGATCGACAACCAGACCAATATGTCCCATTAGTTAATTAAGCCTATTTTTAGGTTATATTAAGAAAATTATATTAGGGGGTACAAAAATTGAAGGTTTTCCTTAAGTTTACATTATTGGCCGTGTTAATTTTATCATTAGTTGCATGTGCGAACGATTCTTCAGGTTCAAACGGTTCCGGTGGTGGTGATGGTGAAACAATTGTGATGAAGTTAAGCCACGTAGGAGCCCCAGGTAGTCCAAGAGATTTAGGGGCGAAAAAATTTAAAGAAGTAGTTGAAAGTGAAACCAATGGGAATGTTAAAGTGGAAATTTATCCAGCTTCTCAACTAGGTGGTCAACGTGAGCAGGTTGAAGGAGTACAGTTTGGTGACATTGAAATGGTGGTTGTACCTACTGCATATTTAGGTGGTACGCAACCACTTATCACATTATTAGATACACCTTTTTTCTTACCTGAAGATAAAGATAAGCTTTTAGAATTATATAAGACTGATGCTTTCAAAGACATTTTGGCAACAACAGAGGATGTAGGGATTAAAACACTAGGATTGTGGCATACAGCATATAAGCATTTTTCAGCAAATAAACCATTGTTAACACCTGATGATTTTAACGGTTTGAAATTCAGAGTAATGGCATCTCCAATCCTTATTGAACAGGATAAAGCCCTTGGAGTAACCCCTATCACTATGGACTTTTCTGAAACATATAGTGCATTGCAGTCCGGTGCAATAGATGGACAAGAAAACCCTATTGTAACTAGTTTTGATATGAAATTCCACGAAGTTCAAACGGACTTTACGTTAACAAGTCATGGTGTTTTAGACCAAATGGTAATGGTAAATAAAAACTGGTATGAAGAGTTATCTGAAGATATACAAGCGGCAATTGTTAAAGGATATGAAGAGGGACTAAAAGAAGTAGTAAGTAAAACATATTCGTTAGTTGATGAATATTCGCAAAAGATGGAGGAGCAAGGCGTAACTCTTCATGAGCTAACCCCAGACCAACGACAGGCATTAGTTGATGCTGTTAAATCTGTTAAGGAATTTGCTAGAAATGAATATGCTGATCAAGGTGGAGATAAGTTATTTGATGCCCTTGAAAAAGAAATTGAAAATCTAGAGTAGAAAAAATATGGTCTCTCTATTATAAGTAGGTATTGATTTTTCTACATATAGGAGAGAGACCTATTTGTTTTTTTATTTAACAAGGAGGTGTGATCTTGTTAGGAAAAACTTTAAAGAAAATTAATATCATTTCTGGGAAGATAGAGCATTCTTTAATTGCGTTAGGTTTAATTACTATGTCCGTAATTATTTTTATTAATGTTATATCACGGCATTTTTTCGATACTTCAGTAATGTGGGCGGAGGAAACATCTAGATATATTAATGTTTGGATAACATTCATAGGTCTTAGTGCATGCTTAAGATTTAATGAACATATTAAAATAGATATTTTATTGAATAAAATATCTAAGAGTGTGAAGTTCTTCGTTAATCGGTTAGTGTTGTTAATTGGTTTAGTTTCATCAATTTACTTAGTTTACTTAGGTTGGGCGATAACTGAGAAGCTTTTAAAGTCAGGAAATGTAAGTGTTACTACGGGAATTCCTATCTGGTTATTATATTTAGCGGTGCCTGTTGGTTTTATATTAATGACTATTAGTTATATACAGAAGCTTTATCAAACTTTTAAATGAGTTAGGGGGGTAAGCTGTGATCTTAACACTAACAACTATATTTTTGATCTTATTGTTATTAGGAACTCCACTATTTCTAGCAATTGTTATTCCTTCGTTAATTACCACTATTTTTTATTATCCAAATATAAACATAACTGTTACTATTCAACGAATGATTGATGGAATTGACTCTTTTCCCCTGTTAGCCATTCCTTTTTTTATGTTTGCGGCAGACGTCATGTCTAAAGGAAAAACAGGAGAGAGATTAGTTGTTTTAGCTAACCGTTTAGTAGGTCACCTTCCAGGCGGCTTAGCAATGGCAACAGTTGTTACATGTACTTTATTTGGCGCTATATCAGGTACAGGTCCCGCAGCAATTGTAGCAGTTGGAGGGTTGCTTTATCCGGCCTTATTAGACAATAAATATAAAGATCAATTTTCTTTAGGAGTTATCATTTCTAGTAGTACGTTATCAATGTTAATACCTCCAGGAGTAGCAATGATTCTATATAGCATTGTTTCGGGTACCTCCGTTAGGGATATGTTTCTAGCAGGAACTTCAGTTGGTCTTTTTGTATCGATTTTGTTTATGATTTATGTATTTATACATGCCAGGAGGCGTAATATTCCGAAAAAGAAAAGGTCATCATTTAAGGAAGTTATCCTCGCGTTTAAGGATGCTTTCTGGGCTTTAGGTTTACCTATTGTAATTCTGGGAGGAATCTATCTCGGATATATGACACCTACAGAATCAGCGGCTATAGCTGTTGTTTATGTTATCATTATCGAGGTCTTTATTTATAAAAAGCTTCAATTCTCAGATGTATACGAAACCGCGAAAACTTCAGGAAGAATGATTGCAATGATTTTCATTCTCATAAGTGCTGGTTCATTGCTCTCATGGCTTCTGACTACTGCACAAGTCCCACAGACTTTAGCAAGTAATCTCGGTGATCTATCCCCAATTACTATTCTTTTGATGATTAATATCATTTTTATCGTTACTGGAATGTTCTTAGACCCTAACTCATCGATTATAATCTTAACACCAATCGTTTACCCGATTGCAATGGCTTCAGGTGCAGATCCTATTCATTTAGGTTTATTAATTGTCTTAAATGCTTCTATTGGTATGTTGACACCACCATTTGGTATGAATATTTTCGTTGCATCGGGAACGTTTAAAGTACCATATGAAAGAATTGTTCCTGGATTAGTTCCCTTTATTATTATAAGTGTAATTGCACTAATTTTAGTTACGCTTATTCCAGATATAGCACTTTGGCTGCCAAATCTCGTAAAGTAACAACTGTGGATACTAGTGAAAAGGAGAACCTATATTGCTAATGGATCATAAAAATTTTTTGCAAGTTAGTCAATTATTAGAATTAAAAACATTTCAGGGTAGTGAACTAATTGCAGGATTAAGTGGGCTATCTAATAAAGTGAAGTCTACAACTGTGGCTGAAGTACCTGATTCTGCAGATTGGATAGCTGGAGGAGAAGTTGTCTTTAGTACTGGGTACTTTTTTAAAGATGATATAGAACTTCAAAAAACATGGTTAAATTCATTAATAAACAATGGTGCTTCCGCCTTGGCATTAAAACCTGAGAGGTTTTTGGGGGATATTGATAAGTCCTTTAAAGAGATTGCCGATAGGCAATCGTTTCCGATAATCAAATTACCAAATACTGTTATTTGGCCTACGCTTATTCAAAATGTAACGGAAAAACTACAAGAGCACCAATATGAGATATTAAGAAAAACTGGGGATATCCACAATCATTTAACAAATCTTGTATTAAGTGGTGGAAATCTAGGAGACATAACACAAACAATTTCCAATTTAGTTGGCAATCCTGTTATTGTGGAAGATTGTTTATTAGATGTTTTAGTATATAAATATCCGGACAATAAAAGTAACGAAAAGTTTAAAGGGCTAATAGATTATAGAATATCCGATAAATATAGAAAAAAGTTCAAAAAAACAAACCCTTATAACAAAAGTATTAAGGAACGTGATAATAATTTATTTACCTTAGAAGTAAATGTTAAGGGCCAAGAGAGTTTTAATCAACAAGTTCTGCCAATTGTAGCTAATAATGTTCTCTATGGTTTTTTATCAGCAATTGAGGTACATAATGAAATATCCCGGATTGATGTAAAAGCGTTAGAGCATGGTGCAACTACTATCGCCCTAGATATGATTAAAACCAGAGTTACACTTGAGTCAACTACTCGAACTAAAACCTCATTTATGAATGAGTTAATTCAAGGTTCTTTAAAAGGTGACTTAGAAACATATGTAAATAAAAAGATTATCCCTTATAACATCTCAGAACCCTCAATTATTGTTAATATAAATATAGATAGTTTAGATGACGAACATTTTTGGATAGATAATAAAAATGAAAATTTTTTTATAGAGCGATATGAGCAAAAAATAGAGAAGGCGATAGAATTAAACCTAGATCAACTTGGACATAAAAAACGATTTGTAACTTCCCAAGGAAACATGTTTACAATCATTCTCCCCCTCAGAGAAAAGAATGATTCTTCATATTTTCGTGAAGTTAAAGATACATTTGATAACCTGTTGTCAAGATTATTACAAGAGTTTTCTAACATAAACTTTACAATTGGCATAAGCGATCCTTATTATGACTTAGACGAAATTAAAAAATCCTATTTAGAAGCTAAGCAAACAACAGATTTGGCAAAAGAGTTTCTTGGTTCTAACACAGTTTCTCTTTATAAAGATTTAGGAGTGCTAAAAATTTTAGCATTGATAGAAAATAAAAATGAATTGTATAGATACTGTAACGAAACTTTAGGAGAGTTAATTTCCAACGATAAAAGTAATAAAGATAATTTATGTAATACACTTGAGGTCTATTTGGAAAAAAACGGGAATGTTACAGAGGCTGCAAAAGAATTATATGTGCATCCCAATACGTTAAATTATAGAATTAAAAAAATAAATAAGGTTTTATCAATTGATCTTAGTCAAGCATCAATTCGGTTAAGCTTATACTTAGCTCTTTTAATTAAGAAGGTACTGGATAGAACCCATTAGGTTAGGGGTATGATAAGAATTGTAACATTTAATATTATACTCGTCTTAAGTATAATTCACTCTTTTTGGATCATTATAATTCTTAACTTAGTTGCCCATTAATAACTCATTCAGGAGGGAAACATCTTGGTTAAAGACTCACATGCACCTCGGGAAAAACGAAACGGTGAAGGCAAAAGACCTGATGAACAAAGACGGGGAAAAGCAAAATCAGGTGGACGGGGAAAATCGAGGTAGGCCATATTATATACACTTTCGTAAAACAAAAAAGCACAACAAGCGTAAGATCCGCTTCATTGTGCTTTTCCTTTGTTCTCATTCAACTATAGAAACGCTGCTCCTCCGTTAGGGCTAATCGTTTGGCCGCAGAAATAATTGCCGTCATCGGAGGCTAGGAGTAAAGCTGTTGCTGCCATTTCTTCAACCGTACCTAGTCTTTTTAATGGAACGTCTTTTTCTTTTTCAATCCATTCTTCATCCATATCTGAAAGGATCATATCTGTCTCTACTGGCCCGGGAGCTAATGTGTTCACTAAAATGTTTGGTGCTAACTCCAGAGCTAAGCTTTTTGTTAAGCTATTGATGCCGCCTTTTGCTGCTGTATAATGGGTGAAGTTGGCCCGACCTTTCAATGAGAGTTCAGATGACACGTTAATAATTTTCCCAACCATATCTTTGTTCATTAGTGGTAGTAAATATTTTGTCGTGAGAAATACACCTCGTAAGTCTACATTCATCAACTTATCCCATTCTTCAACGGGCATGTCGACTAAAGGATATTCCTTTCCGATCGTACCTGCATTATTTACAATAATATGAATTGCTCCAAACACTTCCTTAATTTGATGAGCCATGTTGATTATTTGTTGTTGTTCTCCCATATCTGCTTGAATTGGTAAAGCTTTTACACCATAAGATTCAAGTTCTTTAGCTGTTTTGTCAGCTTCTTCTTTGTTCGAGCGATAGGTAAATGCGATATGTGCCCCTTCATTTGCATAGGCAATCGCAATTCCTTTACCTATACCTCTGCTTCCGCCTGTAATCACTGCTACACGATTTTTTAATTTACCCATTTGTCCCCTCCGAACGTTTCTTCCGTTGGTAGCTCATCCGCCGTTTTGTCTAGCTCTCTAGCATGGGCATCAAGTGTCGCCTGATTAGGTGGAGATAATTTCGATACAACGACGATAATAATACCAGAAATGACTACCGCAAAGAATACGGGTTCTTGCAGTAACGTCCATAGTAATCCACCTTCACCAGGAAGTGGTACCCCTGCAAAGAGTGTTACTACATATACAAACAATCCTGCACTTATGCTGCTCCATACTGCTTTCGATGAAACACCTTTCCAAAACGGAGGAAGTAGAAGTGGCCAGAATAAAGTCGCAAAAATAATATCCCAGGCAAGATAAGCTACAGCTAAGACTTGTTCAAATGAAATGGAAATGTATAGAGCTACTACACCGCAAACGAGTATGGCAACTCTTGAATAAAATAGTAACTTCTTTTGTGACGGTTTTTTGTTAATAAAATCTAAGTAAATATTTTTCGCAAATACACCAACTGCAGCCATGTAACATGCTGCTAATGTCGACATCGCCATTCCAACCATCGCCGTTAAAAACAAACCAGCAAAGATAGGGTGCCAATAATCTAATGGATATAGAAGTAATAATGATTCTGCATTTTCTACCCCTGGATATAACATCTTGAATGCTTCCCCAATAATTCCTGGAGTCCAACCAACAATTAAAACAATGAGGCCTGCAATGATCATTGATTTTGAGGCAATGGATGGACTTTTAGCACCAGCTACTCTTTGGCCTAAATCAGCAGCGGCAAGGTTGCCTAATGCGAGAACTAAATATAAAATCCAAAAGTCTGCCCCGCTTTGGTCAAATAGTCGATTCACATCCCACCAGTTAGGATTGAAAATTTCCCCTTGATTCGTAAAGATAATAACTAACGTTACCGTTAAAATACCTAACACAGATATGATTCCATTAAGCACATCTGCGTATGCTAATGACCATAATCCTCCCATAAGTGTATAAACAATCGTAAGAATTACGAAAACGATGGCACTTGCCCAAAACGGAATGTCAAAGATGACTTGGATAATATAAGCCCCACCAACGGTTAATGCACCGGCATTAAAGAAACCGAAGGCAACAATCATGATGATTCCCGCGTATGCACCTAATTTTTTGTCTGCAAAGCGTATTCCGTAATAATCGGCAATTGTCCAACCTTTTAACCTTCTAAGTGGCTTTACCCATGTGAAAGCACAAATAATCATAGCCGTTCCTAGACCACCCATTGTGGCGAATGATTCCCATCCTCCTAAGAAATAACCGGAATCCACCGCCGCAAAGTAAAACGGTGCAGCTAATAGTGCAGCCGTTAAACTCCATGTAACCAACGGTAATGGTAAGTTCCAGTTGGCAATAATGAGGTCTTCTGCGCTGTCTACCCTTTTATAGCCTTTAAAGGCAAGTAAGTAGATGGCAATCATGAAGACAACAAAAATAAACGTAATCATACTGAATCCTCCTTTTTATAGTTTAGTTCTTAATAAATAAAGTCAGAATATACTGAAAACTAAAAGCGCACTGCGGGAAACCATTTAGCAATCATAAAGGAACCAATTGCTAGCAATAACAACACAGTAAATTGGAACCGCTTACAAATTAACCGCTTAATCAAGTTGTATAAAAGGGGAGTGTTCAACTTTTAATTCCCCGGAAGACCATTTCTCCTCGATCTCATTTAATGTTGTAAACCATACCCCGGGTTTCGATTTCATATAGTGAATGAGTTCGTTTAGCATGTTAATCCGGGAACTTCTGCCAATAAGCTGCGGGTGCATCGTTAACACAAAGCAACCACCATCTTGGTACAGTCCGTCAAATTCTGCTTTCCATAGTCGATAAACTTTATCTGGTTCCTCGATGGAGAAACCGATTGGAGGTTCAGCAGAAAACGCAAATTGTTCCCAGTCATCTAGCAACCATGTGACTGGTATTTCAAGAATTTTTTCGTTATGCCCACCATCAATCGTATAAGGAACATCATTTCCCATTAAGCTAGAATCGAAGCGGAAATCATATTTTTTCAATAAGCTTGGCGTATGTCGATTTATTTCCCATAAGGGTGCTCGATACCCTTCTGGATAATAGCCCGCATATTTCTTAATTGCTTCTCTACCTTTCACTATAATCTCTTCTTCTTCTTCAAAGGTTAAGTCATCAAGGCGTTCGTGAAAGTAGCCATGATGACCAATTGGATGATTTTTCTCTACTATTCTTTCGATAACAGTCGGATCTATATTAGCTACAGCTCCTGGGACAAAAAAGTTTGCTTTCAGGTCATTCTCGCTTAACAAGGTTAAAATGCGGTTTAATCCAACGGTTCTTCCGTACGTTCCTATAGATAATAGTGACATCCGTGACTTGTTTTTCTCATTGAATGTAAAAGCTGTTTCAGCATCTACATCAAAGGATAAAACGACAGCCATCTGTTTTCCGTTGGGCCATTTCATCATATCCACCTCTTTCCCTATAAATATATAATTGTTTCTATTGGTTACGTTTATGGAATGCTAAAATAGATAGAAATTCATAAACGATGTTTGCCCCTAATTGAGCTGTAATTTCAGCATTATCTAACGCTGGCAAAACCTCAACCAAGTCAAAACCGACATAGTTTAAATCTGGTAAATGACGCACATAGTTCAGACCTTCATAGCTCGTTACACCACCAGGTTCAGGTGTTCCTGTTCCTGGTGCATATGCGGGATCAAAGAAGTCGATATCGAAGGTAAGAAATACGGGCTTCTCTCCTACCGTGCTTTTAATTTGTTCACTTAACTGTTCAGGAGATAAGGAACGAAGCTCGTCTATCGTAATCACATGGAAACCCATATTTATTGCTTCATCTACATCACTTGGATCATATACGGTTCCCCTAAGTCCAATTTGGATTGAAGTAGAGGGGTCAACAATGTGTTCTTCTAATGCTCTTCGAAAAGGTGTACCATGAGTATACTTTTTGCCCCAATAGTTGTCCCAAGTATCACCGTGGGCGTCAAAGTGAACAAGACTTAATGCTCCATACTTTTCGGACAATCCTCTTAGTTCTCCTAAAGTGACAGAGTGGTCACCACCAAGCCCAATGGGAATAATATTATGCCTTGCCAGTGCACTATAAGCAGTTTTCATAATGTCATAGGATTCGTGGATATGACCGGGTATTAGAGGTAAATCACCGTAATCAATGACAGAACAATAATCAAAGGGGTTGAGTTTATGAAAAGCGTTAGAAGGTCTTAGAAGCATAGAAATTTCACGTATTCCGGAAGGTCCGAAGCGGGATCCTGACCGGTAGCTTGCAGCAGTGTCGAAAGGTAATCCTACAATGGCAACATCTATATCCTCATGAGGATCAGTAATATAAGGCAGTTTCATAAAAGTTCTAATGCCAGTGTATCGTGGTGCATCACTATGGTGACTTGGACCATATTTAGGTTCTTTAGCCAATTTTATCCCTCCTGTTTACCCTTAACTATAAGGTAAAACAAGGGTTACACGAATAGACAAAATGTTAAGAATTTTCAATAATTACATTACTAAGTGTCTAAACGGATAGGTGATATGGCACTTTTATGTGCAACCGCCATCAAGGAAGGTAATATTTCCCCGTTATGTATGCTATAATGAAATGAATTAAATAGATTATCCAGAGTGACAGAGAGAACTGGCTCGTTGATGTCACAGCAACCTGCTTTATGTAAGGTGCTCCTACCAGCAAAGCGTCTGCTTTGAATGATAAAACCGGTCAAAAGGACTTCTTTTTGCATTCATGGCAGAAAGAAGTTTTTTTATATTTTCAAAAGGAGTGAGAAGTATGGATTTTCATGTGAGAAATGGAGAAGTCGTACAATTAACGGAGAAAGAGGCAAAACAAGTGAAGCGGAAAGGGGTTTATATTACGGAGTTGACGAAACATATGACACAAGAGGAATTGGAGGCCTTTAAAAAAGAACGTTATGAAAAATTTCTGAAACCAATAATGAATCACAACGAATCACAGCTTAAGGCGGTTCAAAACCGTAAAGAGAAATAAATACGATGAAAAGCCCAGTGAATCTGATTCACTGGGCTATCTTCATATTATTGTCTCACTAAGCCGTGAGGATCAATGACGAATTTTTTCGATGCGCCGCCGTCAAACTGTTGATATCCATTCGGTGCTTCGTCAAGGGAGATTAGGGTAGCATTTACTGCTTTCGCAATTTGTGCGCGGCCGCTTAAAATGGACATCATCAAATCGCGATGGTATTTCATGACCGGCGTTTGCCCGGTGACAAATGTGTGAGCTTTAGCCCAACCAAGTCCGAGACGAATTTTTAATGTTCCTTCTTGAGCATCTTTATCAATTCCACCTGGGTCTCCTGTTACATATAAACCTGGAATCCCAAGACGTCCACCAGCTCTCGTAATTTGCATTGCTGTGTTTAATACCGTTGCGGGAGCTTCACCAGCACCTTCACCGTGTCCACTTGCTTCAAAACCAACCGCATCTACCGCGCAATCGACTTCAGGTACACCTAAAATTTGTTCAATTTGCTCTCCTACATCTGTATGTTCCCGAAGGTTAATCGTCTCACAGCCAAAGCTTCTCGCTTGAGCTAAACGTTCTTCAATTAAGTCACCAACAATAACAACAGATGCACCAAGTAGTTGGGCAGAGTGGGCAGCAGCAAGTCCTACTGGGCCTGCGCCAGCAACATATACTGTGGAACCAGGTTTAACACCAGCGCTTACTGCACCGTGATAACCCGTTGGGAAAATATCAGAGAGCATCGTTAAATCAAGAATTTTCTCCATAGCCAGGTCTTTATCTGGGAACTTCAATAGCTGAAAATCTGCATATGGAACCATGACATATTCAGATTGGCCACCGACCCAGCCACCCATATCTACATAACCGTATGCTGATCCTGGTCGGTCAGGGTTCACATTTTCACAAATGTGAGTATCTTGCTGTTTACAACTACGGCAACGACCACATGCAATATTAAACGGAACAGACACTAAGTCCCCTTTTTTAATAAATTCTACATCACTTCCGACTTCAATCACTTCACCTGTAATCTCATGCCCTAACACTAAGCCACTAGGAGCCGTTGTCCGCCCTCTTACCATATGCTGATCACTACCACAAATGTTTGTCGTAACAACTTTTAAAATAACCCCATGATTACACTTTCTTCCAACATTCAATGGGTTTACACCCGGTCCATCTCGAAGTACTAAATCAGGATAGCTAATATCCCGAATTTCCACCTCTCCAGGTTTCACATAAACAACTCCACGATTTCCCGCCAACTGAATTCCTCCTCAAAATAATGGTGAAAATATGAAATTTTTACCATTATACGAGCTAATATGTAAAATATTACATTTAATTTTGATCATCTACTTTTATAAGTTTAAAACTATAATGTAAAACCTGCTTTTACATAATGGGAAACGTTTATGCTACCTTCAAATTGCTAATCCGAGTATAATGGCGAAGAAGAAAGGCACGGGCTTATTAATTTCGAGCAACTACAAATAATATCAAGTAGAACATACTAGGAGTGAAAGAGATGTCCAGGAGCCGCATCCAAAAGGAATACATATCGATTTCAAATGTAAATGTTTATTGTGAATATATTTTAAATGGGAAGCCGCCTATTGTACTCATTCACGGGTATTTATCATCAACCTATACCTTCAATCGACTTATGCCTCTTTTGACAGAGCATTTTTCCGTTATTGCTATAGATTTACCTGGTTTTGGGAGAAGTGAAAAATCCCGTACATTTTATTATTCCTTTGCGAACTATGGTAAATTGGTACTTGAATGTATGGATTATTTTGGAATAGAAAAGGCTTTTTTGGCAGGTCACTCAATGGGGGGGCAACTCGTAATAAATGCTGCTAAAATTGCTCCTGAAAGAGTTCAAAAACTCATCCTTCTATGTAGTTCTGGCTATCAAAAGAGAGTGAATAAATCTCTTGTTTTTAGTTCGTACTTACCTTTCTTTCATATATATGCACGACGCTATATTGGACAAAAAACAATTAGAGAAGCCTTGGAAGATGTGTTATATGATCACTCCCTTATTACAGATGAAATGATGACGGAATTTGAACGGCCACTGTTACAGAAGGATTTTTACAAATCACTGATAAGACTATTGAGGCACCGAGAAGGGGATCTACCTTCATCTGAATTAGCGAAAATTGATACCCAGGCTTTATTAATATGGGGAGAAGAGGATAAAGTCGTACCATTGAATATAGGAAAACGGTTAGTAAGAGATCTTCCAAATGCAACATTGATTTCGTATCCTCAAACAGGACATTTAATTACAGAAGAAAGACCGAGAGAACTTTTTCAGGACATTGTTTCATTCACTGATATTGGAAAATGATCAGACCCTATTATATGTTGGTTTTAATATGGGTATAGGTTTGAAAATATCATTATATTTTGCCATACGAAAACACCCCAAAAGGTTAGATTTTCACTCTAACTTTTGGGGTACAGTACCGAAAGGAGGCGTTTTTCACTTTTATAAGTCTGATAATGGTTTTACATTTTTGTTGTTTATCTGGTCATGGACTCTTAACAAGCCCCACATACCACTTTCTAAGCTCCACATAATGTTCCCTGCCCGATACATGTAGTCTCCAGGATGTTTAAACTTACCTCCTGCCCCACCTTCAATGTACGCGTCTAGTTTTGAACCTACTGTGTTCAAACCGTGTACAGAAGAATAAGCCGAGTTCATGTTATTTGGGTTGAGGCGCCATCTATGGCCATGGAGGTGGAAAGTGTGAGTCCTTCTTCTCTCTGATGGCATGAGTAATCGAATAACTACAGGGTCTCCTTTATAGGCTTCCAACATTGGAGTTGCTGGGTCACCGTAGTGACTTAAACTAAATATTTTATGGTCATGAATATTTTCAGCCCGATTAAAGAGACGTTCTGATCGATAATTAAATCCTTTAGAACCTTGATCGTAGGTGTCGGCCTCTTCTCCATTGTCAATGATTGGATCGCGTATTTCATTATTATTATTGTCTAGCAATCGTATCCCATCGTGCATAATCAATACGTGTTCTCGGAATGTCGGTAAAAATGGATTCGTTATAACAGCATTTGTTGTTGATTTTGTAGGGTGGAGTGTAGCCGGGTCTAAATAGGCTGATCCTCTTGGTTCGACAATTAGAGTACCGAATGCCCCATGGTGCTTATGATGTCGTACATCAGCCATATCCCATAAGTTGACAGCCCCAACATAATCATCAATGTACCATTGGTACGTAATTGTTTCTCCCGGTGCAATTGTTTGATCAGGGTTAAATCCAACAGTTTCGCCACTAGAAGACTTTACATCATATTGAACGAGTTGTGGATGCAGTGATATGCGTAATGAAGGATGGTAAAAGTTGTTTAATTTAATACTAGGGTAATGATGTGTATTCTTATTCTTCGGTTTGTGTAACGTATTGGCATTGAGCCGATTCGTTAACGTTACTTCAACCAAATCGCCTACATTCGCTCTAATGACCAGTGGTTCAGGATTCACCTCTCCAGATGAAATTTTCTCCACTTTTTCATCTAAGACAAAAATAATTCCGTCAGGGTCGTAATCGCCATTTTCATTATATTGAATAGGGGCTTGAATAGCTGATATGTTATATTGTTTTAGTTTAGATCCTGAAAAGAGCGTTGAATTCAATTGTGCTTTATTAGGAGGGGAACCAGTTTGTTCAGGTGAAGTTTCCTGTTTCTTGCTTTGTTCTGATCTGTTAGGAAGGGGAATTAAATTATCTACTTTTTCCTCATATGCCCTAATTAGTCCCCAAGCTCCTAACCATATATCTTCAATTGTTTCAAAGGCATATAAATAGTCACCACTTCGAGGAACATAAGTCTCAAGTGTAAAAGACTCGGATATACCGGTGTGCTGTTGGGATACAAATGGGGAATTTAAGTCTCTCTGTTCTCTTTTCCATCGTATACCATGCATATTAAAGCTATGGGATTCTTCATGTGATCCTTGGATTAATCGAATTCTAATCGAATCACCTTCATACGTCCTTAGTATTGGCGTTTCAGGATCACCATGGACAAAGGAACTAAATGAATATGCTACTTCATCGCCTGGACCTATTCGAAAAGGTAGCGGGGCATTACGATAGTTAATCGCGCTAACACCTGGATCATCTTGTGAGTCTGGAAATGGCGGTGGTTCGATAGGATTATCGTTATTGTCATATAACATGGTGAAATCTTGTGCAAATAAAGTGAAATCTCTATAGTCAGGTAATATTGGGTTTGTAACCGTAATTTGTGTGCCACAATTGACTTCGGAACCTGTTTCTGAGCTGAGAAAAGTTGAAAATCTAGGATGAATAATAGCTCCACCAAACATGCCGTGTTGTTGGTGTGAAGAAGCAAATAAGTGATCGTGATAAAATACAGCTTTTAATTCGACATCTGCATACCACTCATAACGTATCGTTTCCCCTTGTAAAACACTGCTGTCATAATTCCAACCAACATTTGCTCCATCGGAAACGAGACCGTCAAATTTAACAAAATGAACGTGAACGCCACATTCATATGTTCGATTCGATAGTTGAAATGGAGAACCTTGTAAAACTTCGGGTAATCTATTGGTGAAATTAATACGAATGCAAGATCCAGCTTCCGCATGAAGAACAAGTGGTTCGATCGGTTTACGTCCGGCTTTAATATCGTCGATTTCTTCATCTAACACATAGATTCTTCCATATGGGTCATACCACTCTTCATTGTTATAAATAATTGGAATTTCAATTGCGGAGATATTAAATTCTTTCACGACAGGATTGCCAAGACTAGCATCTGTGAATATAGCACCAGGTCTTGCATTTTGGATGGAGGCGTTTTTTTCCAGTTCGGTCATATCTCTACCACCTACGATTGAGAGTGGAGGTCGTGGTGCTTTATATCCAACTTTACCAGGGATGAAGTTGGGGAATCCGGGTTTTTCTTTCGTCGGTTTTGGAGGGATAGGACGGTCAGGCAACGGTTTCAATGCCTTAATGGTCGTTCCATCAGGGTATGTTTGGCTTCCATCTTGTAACGTATCAAACACGCGGCTAATTCCCCACATCCCAACACCAAAATGAGGATATAAGTGACAGTGGATAATCGAATCGCCTATTGCTTTTGGTAAACTGCCCAATCCATATAAAGGCTCTATCGTATAATGAGATTGTGGGCCAACTGATTGTGCATCGATAATTTCGGAATCAATTTCGTTAGGATCCTTTAACCATTGGTGAACATGATAATGGAACACGTGGGTTTCCTTAACCCCTCCATTAATAAGTCGTATCTTGACTGGGTCTCCTTTATAACCACGTAATATTGGGGTCGATGGGTCACCAAAGGCCCAAGAATCATGGTGAACTTCCTCCCCTACACAACCAGGGCAAACAACTCCCTCTTCCATCAATTTCAAACGATTTCTCATAGGTTCTGAGCGGTAGTTTACGGCATGAAGGGATTCATCCTCCTCACCGGTATGAGGATGGATTGGGGTATTTCCTGTTAAATCTTTAATTATAGCTTCGTCATTAAAAAACCATACATATTCCCGGAAGGAAGGTTTAAGTGGATTATGAATATCCGCGTAAACCCCACTTTTTAATGGCTCACCTGTTTCGGGATCTGTCCATGTAGATCCTCGTTGCTCAACAATTAACGCCCCCCATAACCCACTTCTGTTCGAGCTTCCTTGCTCACTAGAAACATCTCCCATATCTGAAAAATAACATATTCCTTCATGATCAACTGTAAACTGATACGTTATGTGCCCTTTTGGTGGGACAGTTGTATTAGGATTTGATCCGACGAAAGCTCCATCTGTTTTCACTACATCGTATTCAACATCTTGGAAGTGCATGGAAGCATATTCGTTTAGTTGATTTTCAAAGTAAATAACTACTTCATCCCCAACATTCGCTCGAATCGTTAACGGTTGGACGAGTTCAATAGGCGTGTGTGGGTTCTGTTTTACGAGTTGTTTTATCTTATCTACATTTTCTTTTAAAGTAAATATTTTTCCATCTGGATCATGGTCACCATATTGGTTATAAACAATACGTAAAGGGATGGCAACGACATGATATTCACGAATCAAATTGTATAACCTCCTTTCATTAATTTAGTGTTGGTATTTTAGGACCTCCTTCTTCTTCATCATAAAAGGTTTGGATAGTGTCGATGTGAATAAACCAGTTTCGTTGTTCAAAGGTGTCAATGATACTAGTGTCTGCCTCAATTTCCACATAATCTTCGAAAACGTCTTTCACTGTTCCAATTAACATAAAGGGGTATTGTGATATTAAAAAAAAGGCTCTTTTCCCTTTAACCTTTATAAAGTGATTGCACATAGAGTCTAAACGTTTTTTCGGAATGTTCTCCGACTTCCCTTGATTATCAGGGGTATCTCCGGCCAATATAAATACCTCCTTTTCTATGAGAGTGGAAAAACAGTATCGGAACTAAAATTAGGGGTGAAAACGACAATTCTTTCTAATGGAAATCGTAATGGTGTTGGGAAGTTATATTCTGGAGCATTAAGCATTTTAATCGTTACAGGGGATAGTGTTATAAAACCGTCTGTAACATTTGTTAATGGACCAATAAAAATAGGCCGGAACGTTTGCCCCATAAGATTGAGTTGGTGCGCATCTAACATTACTAATATCTCCTGGTCCAAATAGTTCGCTAGTATGTCCTTTACATTCATTCTTCACCCTCCTTTTTTACTATACATATCCAATTTTCAAAATTGTGTATATGCGATAAACTCACTGTTTTTGAAAATGGATGTTTCAATGGAATATTAGGCACTAAAGCATGTGATAGTCACCTATATATTCCAACATGTTCTTTCTCTGTAAAGAATCATATGAAAACTCGAGCAAATAATAATGGGTGTTACAAATGAAAGGAGGAATTACAATGACACCCAAATTATTCGACGAAGTGAAAGTCGGCAATCTAACATTCAACAACCGTGTCGGTGTAGCGCCTATGACAAGGACGAGTGCCACAGATGAAGGTTCAGCAACGGATCAAATGGTTCGTTATTATGCGAAATTTGCTCGTGGTGGATATAGTTTAATCATTACAGAGGGCACATATCCCGATGATAAATATAGCCAAGGGTATTATAATCAACCGGGGATAATTAATGATGAACAAATGTCTGCATGGAAGCGTGTAGTGGACTCAGTTCATCAAGAAGGTGGAAAAATTATTGTACAACTTATGCACGCAGGTGCCTTGTCCCAAGGAAATCGGTTTACTAACGATACGTTAGCTCCTTCTGCCGTTCAACCGAAAGGGGAACAGATGGCGTTTTATGGTGGGGATGGTCCGTTTTCGGTACCAAAGGAAGCGACGAAAGAAGATATTACCGAGGTTGTGCAAGGCTTTGTACAGGCTGCAAAACGAGCAAAAGAAGCAGGCTTTGATGGTGTTGAAATACACGGGGCAAATGGGTATATTTTAGATCAATTTTTAACTGACTACACAAATAAGCGAACAGACGAATACGGCGGTTCTACGGAAAATCGGGTTCGTTTACTCGTTGAAGTTTCAAAACAAGTTCGTGAAGCGGTAGGGAATGACTTTGCCGTAGGTATTCGTATCTCACAAGGTAAAGTAAACGATTACTATCATAAGTGGGCGGATAAGGAAAAGGATGCAGAAATTATTTTTGGCCAACTAGGAAGTGCGGGATTAGACTTTATTCATGTTACTGAATTTGAGGCGTGGCAACCAGCATTCCCTGATGGAGAGGGAACCCATGCAACAGATTCAGCCTTCGGAAATGGAGGACTAACGCTTGCTGCACTCGCTAAGAAATACGGGAAGCTGCCAGTTATTGCAAACGGAAGTCTTCATGATCCAGAGCGTGCTAAAGAAATTGTAGAAAATGGCGATGCAGATATTATTACATTAGGACGTGGAGCACTTGCAAATGAAGATTGGCCGAAGAAAGTAGAGAATGGTGAACAGCCTGAAGAATTTGTACCAGAAAACTTTTTAAGTCCTGATGCGACAATTAAGGATCATGAAGCATAGGAGGTATACAGATGGCAAAAGTATTAGCGGTTTTATCAAGTGGCTATAAGGATGAGGAACATGATTATGAAACAGGTTGGTGGGGAGAAGAATTATTTGCCCCATTACATGCTTTAGAAGAGGCTGGTCATACAGTTGATCTTGCATCTCCATTAGGAGGGAAACCAACAGTTGACGATGCAAGTTTTCTACCGGAATATGACCCTGAAGGAACTTACAAAGCGTTGTATGAATCAGGCCGGGCTGACGACACTCAAAAGCTTTCGGAGGTTGACCCTAATGAATACGATGTTGTATTAATCGTTGGTGGACATGGTGCGATGTATGATTTAGCGAAAGACGAACACTTACATCAAATTATTAATACGATTTATGATAAAGGCGGAATTGTTGCGGCTGAATGTCACGGACCCGCACCTCTCATTTGGACAATGCGCCCAGACGGAAAAAGCATCATAGCAGGGAAAAAGGTGACCGGCTATCCAGATGAGATTGAGCCAGAAGGATTGCTTGATATTCTCCCATTTAGCTTAGAACAAGAAATGTCTAAAATCGCAAAATATGATAAAGGTGACCTAAATGAAAAAGCTCATGCAGTTTGGGGAGATGAACAAATTATTACCAGTCGAGACCCATTCTCCTCAGAGTTAATGGGAGAAGAACTTGTGAAAGCTTTAAAAAAGAAAAATGTTTAGTCTCAAAAACACCCATATTGGGTGTTTTTCCCTCTTTTCTCGGACAATAAAAACTATCAAAACCCGATAATGACAAGGGTTCATAATAATTTCTACATAAAATAATTTAGCCAAAATTGTTACAAATTGGATATAAGGTGAAAGTCACTACTTGTTTAGCATACTCGTCTCTAAACAGGTGCAAAATAAGGGAAAATCATCTTTTAATGACTAAAGGAGAATATCACATGGCGCTTAATGAACATGTCCCAAAGGAAGATACGTTCGATAGTACACGAGATTTACTTCGAGAAGGTTATATGTTTATTAAAAACAGAACCGATAAGTTTCAGAGTGACTTGTTTGAAACCCGCATATTAGGAAAAAAGGTTGTATGTATGACCGGCGAAGAAGCAGCAAAAGTATTTTACGACCCAGAAAAGTTTCAACGGAAAGGTGCTGTTCCATACCGATTGCAGCAATCGCTGTTCGGTGTAAATGCGATTCAGACAATGGATGGAAAGGCGCATCTTCATCGCAAGCTTTTATTTATGTCATTAATGACTCCTGAACATCAAGAGAGATTAGCGAAATTAACTAGGCAAGAATGGCAAGCCTCTGTACCCGACTGGGCAGGTAAAGACATCGTCCTTTTTGATGAAGCGAAAAAAGTGTTATGTCGTATCGCGTGTAAATGGGCAGGGGTACCAATTGATGATGGTGAAGTAAAAGATCGAGGCGATGATTTTGCGGCCATGGTTTATGCCTTTGGTGCAGTTGGCCCTCGTCATTGGCGAGGAAGGCAGGCCCGAAATCGAGCGGAAGCGTGGATCCAAGAGGTCATAGAACAAGTTCGGTCAGGTAATCTAACAGCAGAAGAAGATTCAGCATTACATAAAATGGCCCTTTACGAAGATGTAGACGGTAAACAATTTGATTCAAGAATGGCTGCCATTGAGTTAATTAACGTTTTACGCCCGATTGTGGCAATTGCAACGTTCATTACGTTTTCGGCGTTAGCCTTACACGATTATCCAGAATATAATGACAAGTTACAATCAGGGGACGATATGGCATTTGACATGTTTGCTCAAGAGGTACGCCGTTTCTATCCGTTTGGTCCTTTCCTCGGTGCGATGGTGAAACAAGATTTTGTGTGGAACAATTATGAATTTAAAAAAGGTCGTCTCGTCTTTCTCGATATGTATGGTACAAATCATGATGATCGACTTTGGGATGAACCAAACGAATTTCGTCCAGAGCGGTTTAAAGAATGGGACCAAAGCTTATACAAATTTATTCCCCAAGGGGGCGGTGACCCCGGAAAAGGCCATCGTTGTCCAGGAGAAGGTGTAACAGTAGAAGTGATGAAGGAAACGTTACATTTTCTCATTAATGACATTGAGTATGACGTTCCGGATCAAGATTTCAATATTAGTTTAAAGACGATGCCGACACTGCCCGAAAGCGGATTTGTGATGAGCAATATTACTAAGAAAAACGCTTGACTACTCATTAACAATAATTACCTCCTTTAGAGTCTAACGGTTTATAACAAACTATAAACAACATAAGTAAGGGAGGTAGTCGTATGACAGATAAGAAAAAAAATGAGCAAAAGGCAAAAAATACGGAAATTGATCATGATGGACGTACAGAGATTCCTGGTCACGAGAATCTTGATTTTCGTGACATAACGTATGCACCAGGAGAAAACAAATACTTAAACGAAAATGGACAGGGACCATCTGATGAAAAAGAATAAGAAACGGAAACAAGGCCGAAAGAATGAAAGGCATGACCACCCGTTTAGTGAGGAACTATCCGACGGTGGAGAGCGGGATCAATTTATTAAACAATTAAATGACGGTAAGCGATAAGAGCCTTTTGAAAGGCTCTTTTTTTGTTTTCGAAACATGGCATATAAAGAAGGGATACGAATATACTTTTGAAAACCTAGGAAAAAAGTATGAGGGGGGATTTTTTGTTCACATTGTACATGATTCTACTAGTGATACATATTATTGCCGCTGTCATTGGCCTTGGGGCAACGTTCGGCCTGCCTGTCGTGATGGGGCTTGTTAAAACGAAAGCACAAGCATTATTTGCCTATAATGTTTTTAAGGGAATTGAAAAACACGGAAAAATCGGAAGCCTTTCATTGTTGGTAACGGGACTTTTAATGGGATTTATTAATCCGTCCCTTTTCACACAAATATGGTACGTCGCTTCCATTATCATTTATATTGGGGTGCAGCCAATTGCTGCTGGAATATTACCGAGGAAAACAGAGTTACAAATTAAGGTGTTAGAAGAACATGACGGGGACGATTTACCAGAGAAATACTTCACACTAGCAAAAAAAATAAAACCTTTAAATAACGTGTTGCATATATCCGTTGTTGTCCTTATCTTATTGATGACTGTAAAGCCGTTTTAACAGGTTTTCCGTTGGATATAAAACTCCTCCTATTCGGGGGAGTTATTTTTATGGGTAATTTTTCTCATTTTAGCTAGATTGTATGGTATTCTAATAGAATAAAAATTGAATTATGTGGGGGATACATATGCGAAAAGTTGGACTTATTTTTTTTATTATGATGTTTGCTGCTATTTTATCAGCTTGTTCAGACGTCACAAATCAAACGAATGAAGTTATTGACTTAGTAAATCAGGGTGACTTTCAGCAAGCGAAAGAAAAAATTGAACAATACCGTAAGGACGATTCTATTTCTGAAGATGAATTATATGAAATATTAAGTAATGTAAATGAGGAGTCTTTAAAAAATATAAATGAGCTAGTGGAACAGTTTGAGCAAGGTGACATTGATGTAGACGGGTTCGAGAAAAAATTGGCAGGGTATGACTCGTTACAGATTGGAAATCTATTCTCCAAGCTATCGACTGTCGAAGATGAGACAGAGGATTTAGTAGAATCACGTAAGTCATTTGCTAGTGCTGTTGAATATTTCGAACAATCAAAATATAAAGAAGCAATCACTATGTTTCAAAAGACTAAAAAGAGTGATGTGAAGTATAGGGACGCACAGCAGTATATAGAAGATTCCCGGAGCGAACTATTAGAGCAAATAAAAACGGAGATTGCAGTACTGGCAGAGCAAGGTAATTATTACGGGGCGTATCGTTATGTAACTAGCTATGATCAATATTTCAACGGCGATGAAGCCTACTCTGCTTTAATAGCGGAACAGAAAAGTGCGTATTTTGATGCTACGGTAAAGAAAGTAGCTAATCTACGTAATGATAATGAATATAGAGTAGCTATTGAAGAACTAGAATTGTTGCATAGCACAATCGGAATGGACAACGAAGTACGTGAACTCATTTCAAAAGTGGAAACTGAACAACAAAATTATTATAAGAAACAGCGAGACGAAATCCTCGCAAACATGAACAGGGAATATGACGAAATGGATGATTTAACAAGTGTGACACCGAAGGGGATTGAACCTAGAACACTCCATTTACCAAGGGGCTCATTTACATTTTATCCAGTTGTTCAATTTTACGGTAATCAGCCAGGTAAAGGACAATCTGCTATTTCTATCGTTGCAGGATTTAGTCAAGATGACTGGATATTTATGGATGAAATTATTTTTAATGTAGATGGTGAGCGTTTTACATGGGGGATTTCATATGGTGAACGTGATACAGATATTGATGGAGGATATATTTATGAGTGGATATTTCGTACCCATGCTTATCAATATGATATTCTTGATCAACTAGAAAAAATCGCAAACGCTGAGTCTGTATCCATTCGCTTCAATGGGGATACAAGTTTACGTGATGAAACGTTGACGAAAAAACAGATTAATCAAGTTAAAAATGCACTTACACTGTACTATATGATTCAAGAATAAATGTCAACGAAGGCAGTTACCTTTAGGTAGCTGCCTTGTTCTATCTGCTGGGTAATCTTTGTTAAACTATAGTAAAATAAAATACATATAATTGTTTTTTATGGCACCTTAATGGAGGTAATGATGAAAACACGGTGGACAATCCTAGCCTTTATTCTATTTGCGTTAACAAGTTGTTCTGGAAAAGATAAAAATATGATGCCTAACGAACTAGAGTTCACCCCTCACAGTCAGAAACTCACGGAACTTGAAATGTTAGTCCCTGAAAGCACAGGGGATGGTATGGAATTGCTACGATTTTATCAAGGTAGAGAAGTGCAGAAACAATCAAACCCTGATATTCCGGATAGGGGACAGGTACTGGAAGTGGATGCTGAAGACAGTAAAGAACATGATAGCACGAAACGATATAGTGAAACGAATATAAAGGTGAAAAATATGTTGTTGCCTGAAGAAAATTCTGAACAAAGGGAAGAAGACATTTCCCATGTCGTTATCCACTTTATTAGCAACGTAGCAAATAATCCGAATAATCCTTATGATATAAATGATGTGTATTCCATCTTTTCTACCTATGGACTATCTGTTCATTATTTAATTGATCGCCAGGGAGTCATATATCGGCTTGTTCCCGAAGAAAGAAAAGCATATCATGCTGGTTCTTCAGGTCAACTTCCTCAATTTCCGCAATTAGATGGCAATTTGAATGAACATTCAATTGGGATCGAATTAATGGCGATTGGAACGAAGGAAGAAATGACTTCGATGATATCTGAGGAGTTATATGAGCGAATAGATCCCCGGTTGATTGGCTATACAGAAGAACAATATGGATCATTAAAAGCATTAATTCAAGATATCGTCAGTCGTTATCCGAAGGTGAAAAATAACCGTGACCATATTGTCGGACATGATGAATACGCTCCTCATCGAAAAAACGACCCTGGTTCATTGTTTGAGTGGTCAAAGATAGGATTTTAAGTGCTCTTATTGGAGGACCTCCGACAAACGTGGTAAGATGAATAACAATATATTAGTGGTTAAAGGAGAGTTAACGTTCATGCGAAAACTAACATTACTATTCATGGTTGTTTTGCTCTCTGCATGTTCAGATGAGTCTATTGAAGGTGTCGAAAGTTTTGATGATGATGGAAATGAACATTTACAAGACGTTAGTGATTTCAACCCAAATGATTATTCATCAGATCCGCCCACATCAGGACCACATATGGGGAATTTAGTGAAGGCTGGTTATTATGAGGAAATTATTCCAGATCCATATTTAATTCATAATTTAGAAGATGGATATATTGTCATTTATTATAATGAAGGTTCAATTGGTCACATTAAAGAAGACTTGCAACAATTGGCTGAAGAATCGAAAGGTCATAGTGGCGTTGTTGTCGTTCCGAGGTCCGGAATTGAAGAAGAGGTTATTTTAACTGCTTGGACAAAGATGCTTCGAATGAATGACTTCGATCGAGAGAAAGCTGAACAATTCATAAAAAAATATATCGGCATTGACCATCATTAAGACAGCTAGGACGTTAGGAGGATTATGATGATCGCGATTGACCAAGTTGTTGCCATTTTGAAGGAAAAAGAAGAACTGCGTAACCAGCGAATCGACACGTTACATCAAGATACCGGGATTGACTTTTCCCAAGGGGATGTAATCCCAAGTTATGCTTCCTTTATTGAAGACCCTGGTGAAGATGTTGAATCACTAATGTTGCGTTTATGTCGAATGACGGATTTATTTGCTCGTGTATATGAGGTTTTTGAGGAAAACGGAATAGCAATAGATGAATTTATGGGGGAATGGGACGTAAATAGTATCTTAAAAATGCTATTCCCGACGAAGAAAGATTTATTTGAGGTTATCGACGAATACGTAACATATGGCAAAACAGATGAAGATATGATTCTGTATTTATTCGGGAAATAATAGACAAAGTTGGTTTCAAGTCGTATTGAAATCAACTTTTTTTACAATTGTGCGCTAATAGGATTGGAATCATGATAGTTGGACTAGGCTGTGATGTCCCGTTCCAAGCTTTCAAACGTTAGCAATCAACTCAGTAAACGATGAACGAAGTGGTCATGTGAACGCAATATTTTTTCCTTCTGTGGCGTCGTTACATTTAGTTCCTATGTAGCCGCTAGGATTATACAAATCCTTTTCTATTAAAAAGGAGTAAAAACAAAGAACATGATTGTAGAAGGTTTCTTTCTGAAATGGTCGAATTGTCTTATTAAGTGTAAATAAGGAGGATATCTATGCTGACGGATTATCATGTACATATGATTGAAACGGGCGAGTTTTCGATTGATTATTTAAAACAATATATTGAAAAGGCGAGAAAAGAAGGCATTCAGGAGATCGGAATTTCGGAGCATGCTTACTTTTTTGAAGAGACTTCCGATATTATTTCCAACCCGTGGATCGACAATCGACGCGGATTAAAGTTCGCTGACTATTATCAGCTTTTTAAAGAGGCGGAAAAAGAAGGGCTTCCAATTAAAATGGGAATTGAAATGGATTACACCCCAGGGAAAGAGAAGGAAATGGAACAATTCATAAATCGCTACCCGTTTGATTATGTGATTGGTTCTGTACATTGGATTGGTGATTGGGGAATCGATTTACAAATATATCGTGACGAGTACGAAAAACGGGATTTATATGAAGCGTATGAACAATACTACGATCAAATTGTGACGTTAGCAGAGTCAAAACTGTTTAGCTTTGTCGGCCATATTGATTTAATTAAAATCTTTTCTTATAAACCGGATGATTCACAATTCATCGAACAGCAGTATGATCGAGTGGTGGAAGCGTTAGCTACGTCAGGCACATGTATTGAAATTAGTACGGCTGGCTTGCGTAAACCAGTTGGTGAGATTTATCCTGATCCCTTATTGTTAAAGAAATGTTATGAAGCAGGAGTAGGAATTGTTCTTTGTTCTGATGCCCATGCGCCAAAACATGTTGGTTATGCATATAATCAATCGTTGCAATTGGCAAAGTCAGTTGGATATAAAGAAATTCAAGTGTTTACCAATCGAGAGCGAAAAGCATATCCGTTAGGGTAAGAAAAGCTCGCCATCTGGCGAGCTTTACAAATGTTTAACCATCCGAACTGTTTGTAACTTATGACCATCGAAGTTGTCCTCATATTCGGATTCCACTTCAAATCCCTTAGCGTAATAAAAGTGGACTCCACTATCGTTTTCTTTCTCCACATTTACGTATACTTTATTTGCGTGATGTAACTGTTTTAGGCCCTCTTCTAACAATGAGGTACCAATTCCGTTTCCGTGGTATTGAGAATCTAAATAAATCGCATCAAGTTCAGTAAAACCGGCTGTATTTATGGGAGAGAAGTTTGCAAATCCGACGACTTTTTCGTTTACTTCGGCAACGTACATAATGGATTTCTCGACTCTCTTTTGCATCATTTCATTACTGTAAGCGAAGGAAATAAACCGTTCTTGTATGTCTTTTGGAATGATTCCGTCATATGTCTCATTCCAGCTTCTTCTCGCAATCTGTTGAACTGGCGATATATCGTTTTCTGTAATTGGACGTATTGTAAACTTCATCCTCATCCCCCAATTAATAACATTTATGTCAGTATATCATAAAAAATAGGAGATTGTAGTAAGAATTTACTAGGTTTATTGCAAATATCAACCTAAAAAAGAGGTAGTTACAACGGAATATATGATTCCTATGTCCCTTCTTTTACATATTCCTTTTTTAATAATCCCATCACATAAATATCGTGCCATTTTCCGTTTCTATATAGTGACTCCCTTAGTTTCCCTTCAATTTTGAAACCAAATTTTTCATACATTTCAACTGCTTTGTTATTAAACGAAAATACTTTTAGAGTAGCACGATGTAAATTAAGCTCATTGAATATGTATTTTAAAAGTAATTGAAATGCTTCCTTACCGTATCCTTTTCCCCAATAATCCTTTTCACCGATCATTATTAAAATTTCAGTATTTTGTTGTTCAAAATTAAGAAAGGGTAATGCCACTCTACCAATCTCTTTATTTGTTTTTTTCTCAACAATGATATAGTTCTTTCCATCCTTGATTTTTTCATAAAACGTTTCTATATCTTCTAAACTATATAAATCAAAAGAATCACTCATATTTACATATACTTCTGGATCATTTTGCCAACGATGAAGGATGGATATATCCTTTTTTTCTAACTTTCTAAAATAAATTCGTTCAGTCTCAAACAACATTTCAAAACCTCCTGATTAAAGTATTTTGTCTCTTCAGGAAAGCAGAACTTCAACAAAAAAGGTCTTATACTTCCTAAAGATATGTCCTTATTCATCCCCTTTATGAACGTAGAAAATCTCATAATTTACTACCCGTCTACTTTGGGAATGAAAGAAAAAAACACGTGAATTCGTTGGGAATTCACGTGTGAATGGGTTTCTTACAGTTGGATTGCTTTTGCTTCATATATGTCAGATAGTTCTAATATTGCGTTTAAATGGGAATGGTCTACAGCTTTGTCGACAGATAACATCATAATCGCATCCCCACCAATATTGGATCTTCCTACTTGCATTGTCGCAATATTGACATCATATTGCGCTAATAATGTACCAACCCGGCCGATGGCGCCCGGCTGGTCTTTATGTCGAATGAGTACCATATGTCCAACAGGTGTTACGTCAACAGTATAATCATCTACCTTCACAATTCTCGGTCCTAAACCATTTAGGACTGTTCCTGCGACCCGTTTTTCTCCCGTTTCGGTTTTCACCTCAACCGTAATTAAGTTGGTAAACCCTTTTGTTTGGGTTGTTTTATGTTCGTTCACGGTCATTCCTTTTTTATTGGCGAAGTAAATGGCATTGACGGAATTCACGTGATTTCCAAGGTGTCGCTGCAGAATCCCTTTAATCGTATTTCTTGTTAAGGGGGTTACATTCACTTCTGTTAATGAGCCGGAATAGTAAATGCTAATTTCTTCAATAAATTCATTTGCTAGTCGGGAAATAAATGCACCGATTTTTTCTGACAAATCGAAGTATGGTTCAATTTCCTTCATCACTTCTGGTGACACGGAAGGCAAATTAACTGGATTTTGGGCGGGTCCCCCTTGTAAAATGTTGATTACATCTTTACTAACGTCAATTGCAACGTTTTCTTGTGCCTCTACCGTGCTCGCTCCAAGGTGTGGGGTTGCAATAACCTGTTGTAATTCTAATAACTTTAAGTCTGTCGCGGGCTCTTCCTCAAAAACATCTAAGGCTGCACCGGCCACTTTTCCAGCTACTATTGCTTCGTAAAGGGCATCTTCATCTATAATTCCCCCTCGTGCACAGTTAATCATTTTTACACCGTCTTTCATTTTACGAAAGGCGTCAGCATTGATCATATGTCTCGTTTCTTTTAATAATGGTGTATGAACAGTAATGAAATCGGCAACCTCTAACACTTCGTCAAAGGTACCGTAGTTTATGCCCATTTTCTTTGCTTGCTCCTTTGTTAAAAAGGGATCGTAGGCAATGACGTTCATTCGTTGACCTTTCGCTCGGTATGCTACTTCAGCACCAATTCTCCCCATCCCGATAATGCCTAAAGTTTTATCTCTTAATTCCACACCGACATGGGATTTTCTATCCCACTTTTTCTGTTTTAACGCATAGAATGCTTGTGGAATTTTTCGTGCTAATGACATGAGCATCGCAATTGTATGTTCTGCAGCTGAGTTCGTATTTCCGTCAGGGGCATTTACAACGATGACTCCATGTTCAGTTGCAGCATCAAGGTCGATGTTATCAACACCTACACCGGCACGCCCAACGACTTTTAGCTTTTCTGCTGCTTGAAAGACCTCTCGCGTCACTTGCGTTTGACTGCGTACGAGTAAGGCATCATAGTCCCCAATCATCGAAATGAGTTCTTCTTTAGATAAAGATGTTTTGATCGTAACATTAACGTGTTCAGCCTGTTTTAACGGTTGGATTCCTTCTTCGCTTAATGGATCTGTAATCAGTACGTTATAAGACATGTTTACCCTCCCTATTCACATAAACGTTTTGTGCTGCTGCTACACCAGCACCTAGTGGTACTTCTTTTCCGATTTTGGTGAGACCAATTTCTAATAAACCAATATATTGTAAGACATCAGCAGGGGAGCAATAGCCCATATGGCCAACCCTGAAGATTTTCCCTTTCAGATGTTGTTGTCCACCTGCTAATGTTAAATTAAAGTCTTCCTTTACCGCTTTACGTAAGTCTTCCGCCGAAAAATCATCCGGTTTTATTGACGTAACTGTCGGAGATGCATCTTCGTCCGACGTTAGCAATGGGATGCCTAATGCGTGAACAGCACTTCTCGTCATATCCTTCATCATTTGATGTCGTTTGAAGACGTTTTCTACTCCTTCTTCCTCCATTAATGTGAGAACTTGCTCTAGTCCAAACAGCAAGGAGAGAGCAGGGGTAAACGGTGTTGAATCATCTTCCAGCTTCTTTTGATACGATGTTAAGTCAAAATAAAATCTAGGCTGTTTATTTTGATGAATCACATCCCACCCACGTTCACTCACACTTACCATCGTTAATCCAGCAGGCAGCATAAACGCTTTTTGGGACCCAGTAACGAGAACATCAATCGACCAATTATCCATTTCAACCTTCGCACCACCAACAGCAGAAACACCATCAACAATAAATAATGCGTTCGATTGTTCTCTAACAATCTTTCCAATTTGTTCAATCGGATTTAACACACCAGTTGATGTTTCACAAAACGTTGCAAACACGCCCTTAAGATTAGGGTGGCTCCGCAAAAACTGTTCAACTTGTTCAGGTTTTACTGCTTCTCCCCACGGAACTTCCAATACATGAGTTTGTAATCCATAGGTGTTACAAATTTTAACGAAACGGTCCCCGAAAGCACCTGTCACAATTACCAATACTTCGTCATTAGTAGACACCGTATTTACAACAGCTGTTTCTAAACCTGCTGTACCACTTCCGCTAATGAGTAGAACATCTTGATTTGTACCGAAAATCGGTTTTAGTTTCGGTTTAATGCGTTCAATTAATTGTTTGCTTTCGTTGCCACGGTGCCCTATCATAGGCTGGTTCATTGCTCGTTGTACGGACGGTGGAATAGGTGTTGGACCTGGAATGCGTAAAATGTGTTGATCTCGTAACATTGATTTTCCCTCCAAAATTTTATTGAAAATAAAAAAAACCTTTCACAACCCTTACATCATAAGGGGCGAAAAGTTATCTTTACGCGGTACCACCCTTTTTCACTAAGTCCATGATGAACTTAGCCTTCATTGGTCCCAATGCATAACGTGCATAAAGCGAACAAGCCTACTATCGTTCAGCCTGCCTACTCAGAAGTGCTATCTTATAAGAAGAAACACTGATTTCCACCAACCATCAGCTCTCTGTAGAATCTTAACAAATAAGATGTGTCTTCTTCATCGTATTTATGGATTAAAGTGTTAAATTGAATTTTCATATATAATAGCAAATATAAAGATATTGTCAACAGGAAAATGCCACTTAAATTTATGTTTTGTTTTTTATACACAAATTATGTTTAAAAAATAAACTGTTAGAAGAAAATACTAGCCGTAGCATACCTCTGGAAAGTACTTATTCTCAAACAGTAAAGGTTCGTATTTTCTGCAAAAATATGAAAATATAAAAGGGTTGAACAATGTCGAAACAGTTGTTATAATGTAAAATATAATCTCACATGCGGGTGTAGTTTAGTGGTAAAACCTCAGCCTTCCAAGCTGATGTCGTGGGTTCGATTCCCATCACCCGCTTTACAACGCAGTGTTTCGTTTGGATTGCCACGAAACATTGCGTTTTTTAATGGTTATGTTGAATTATAAAGTAGAGAAGTAGTATTCTGATGGGAGAATATAGTAATTGAGGTGTTAGGTATGCGCAAGCTTCAAACACATCTAAGAAATATAGACGGAAAAGGTTATAAAGGGTATAAATCAATCCAAGGAAAATATCAATTTCCCAACTTTGATTTGAACATTGACTATGTTCAAGGAGACCCGTTTGCCTCTCCATCCAAAATACGGATTGTCGTAAATGACAAACAAAAAGAGATTCGTTCGGAGTGGAAAGACGAAGCCCAACGAAAAGTGTATACGGAAGATTTAATTGCCCGTTACGTAGCGAAGGCGATTCATAAAACGACTATTAATGTAAAAGGAACAGGGAAAAGTGGCCTTGTTGCAATCGATGCACCTGGTCAAGAAGTTCTTGACCGCTCTGCAGTTATGATTGATGAACAAAAGACGACAATATGTCTTTCCATCGGCCTGCCAGCGAACGGACGGCGTATTAATGGTAGGGAAGCGGAGAAGCTCTTCTTTACTATTATTCCAAAGGTAATGGAAGAGTCAATTTTCTCTATCCCTGATCAAGAGTTTGTTCGTGTTGTCCAGCTTGCTGATCAACATGAAGCAATACGTCATAAAATGAAGGAAAATGGTTGGATTTCATTTATTGCCGATGGATCAATCTTGCCTCGTGAAAGTGGCATTAGTAATCGCCCAATGAAAAATGCCGTTCCGTTTCAAAGCCCAGAAGAGAATAAAGTATCCATTGATCTTCCTCACCGAGACGAACCTCTTACAGGTATGGCATTGAAACAAGGGATTGTTCTGATTGTTGGTGGAGGCTATCACGGAAAAAGTACGTTATTAAATGCGATTGAACGAGGCGTCTATCACCATATACATGGAGATGGCCGTGAGTACGTATTAACTGATCCACACGCCGTAAAAGTAAGGGCGGAGGATGGAAGAAGTGTTACGACTGTTAATATTTCTCCGTTCATTAACAATTTACCCCACGGAGCAGATACGGAGCGGTTTAGTACGGAAAACGCTAGCGGAAGTACGTCACAGGCAGCGAATGTGATGGAAGCATTGGAAGCAGGTGCAACGACGCTTTTAATTGATGAAGATACGAGCGCAACGAATTTTATGATTCGGGACCAACGTATGCAACAACTTGTTGTGAAAGAGAAGGAACCGATTACCCCTTTTATTGATAAAGTAAAACAAATGCGTGATCAGCTTAATGTCTCTACGATATTAGTAATGGGCGGTTCAGGTGCATACTTTGATGTTGCAGATGATATTATCATGTTGGATGAATATATTCCTTCCAATGTTACGGACAAAGGAAAAGCGATTGCCGAATCCGTACCGTATGTTCGTAGTGATGAGGGAGGGGAACAGTTCGGTTCCATTCCGAACCGCCGATTTTTACCGCCTAGCATAAATAGCCGTAAAGGGAAAAAAGAAAAGATACAGGCGAAAGGGTTGCATACCATTTTAATGGGGAGAACCGAAATTACGTTAGAGGGTGTCGAACAGCTAGTAGATGGATCACAGACGAGAATGCTTGCCCAAATCTTGTCTTATCTAGAGAAGGAACAGTGGTTACAAAAACATGATTCGTTAAATGATCTGCTCAATAAAATTGAACATCAATGGACCGAAAAAGGGATTGCTGCATTCTCTCCTAACCCGGACGAGCATCCAGGAGATATTGCGAAACCAAGGAGATTTGAAATAGCAGCAACCTTGAACCGTATCCGCATTGCAAAGGTGAAAAGCTAACAACTTAGAAAGGAGGGATCACATGAATCAGTCTCTAAAAGAAGAAATTATTCAATATAGTAAAGAGATTGGCATTGATAAAATTGGTTTTGCATCTGCTGACGTGTTTGAGACGTTAAAGGACCGTTTGTTAACTCAGCAAGAGTTAGGATACCAGTCAGGCTTTGAAAAAGGTACCGTAGAAGAACGTACAACGCCGGAGAGGTTATTGCCAAGGGCAAAATCAATTATTTCAATTGCGATGGCATATCCCTCCAAAATGAAGGATGCTCCCAGAAGTACAAAGGGAGAGCGTCGTGGCTTATTTGCCCGTGCATCCTGGGGGACGGATTATCACCATATTTTGCGTGAACGATTAAATAAATTAGCTGATTTTATTCAGCAAAAGTATCCCGAGGCAACGGTAAAGTCGATGGTTGATACAGGAGAACTATCTGATCGTGCTGTTGCAGAACGAGCAGGGATTGGGTTTAGCGGGAAAAACAGTGCGATTATTACACCGGAATTTGGTTCCTACGTTTATTTAGGAGAAATGATTACGAACATTCCGTTTGAACCTGATCAACCCCTTGAGGAAGATTGTGGTGACTGCAACATTTGTGTGGATGCATGTCCTACTGGAGCTCTTGTGCAAGGTGGACAATTAAATGCTCAACGTTGTATTGCTTTTTTAACACAAACAAAGGGTTTCTTACCTGATGAATTCCGTGATAAATTAGGAAACCGCGTTTATGGTTGTGATACGTGTCAGCTCGTTTGTCCGAAAAATAAAGGGAAAGACTTTCACTTCCATGAAGAAATGGAGCCAGACCCTGAAGTCGTCAAGCCGAAGCTAAAGCCAATGCTGACAATGTCAAATCGTGAATTTAAGGAGAAATTCGGTTACATTTCTGGATCTTGGCGTGGAAAAAAACCAATACAAAGAAATGCTATATTAGCTCTCGCCCATTATAAAGATGAAACGGCAATCGATGATTTGATCTACGTCATGGAGAATGATCCACGACCTGTTATTCGTGGCACAGCTGCATGGGCGTTAGGGAAAATTGGTGGTGACCAAGCTGAAGAAGCGCTTGAAAAGGCGATTTCAAAGGAAAAAGATGAAGAAGTAATAGAAGAAATGAAGAAAGGGCTCGCCTTCTTTGCAAGTGTTTAGTCAAACTTGAATAAACTAAATTAACGTAGCGGTACATGTCACATGTACTGCTCTTTTTTTATAAGATGTAAGAATGTACCTTCACATTAACGATTAACTAATGTAAAATGTACAAAAATGGAAAAGGGGTATTAAAATCGTGACACATTCCCTCTTATTTGTGGATGCAATTGAAACTCCAATAGGACCACTTACTATTGTTGTGAGTGACGAGAAAGTTTGCTTCATTAATTATGGCTCCTTAGACCAAACTCGACCATTGGTAAAAAGATGGGCTAAAGCTCATTTATTAGGAGAACGATTGCTTCGGGAAGAAAACTCGATACTCCAGATGGCGAAACAGCAGTTACATGAGTACTTTCAAAAAGAACGAACATCTTTCAATCTTCCATATGCACTACATGGAACAACATTTCAACGAAAAGTATGGGAAGCATTGCAAACTGTTCCATACGGAGAAACGTGTTCCTATAAAGACATAGCAATTAAAATCCAATCTCCAAAGGCCGTTCGAGCAGTAGGTGGTGCCGTAAATCGAAATCCACTTGCTATCATAATTCCATGTCATCGAGTGATTGGAAGTAACGGTGCGTTAGTAGGGTATAACGGTGGCTTGGATAAGAAAAAAACTTTATTAAAGTTAGAAGATGTTCAACAATTTATTAAAAGTTCGTAGGAGAGTCAACTCAACGTTACAGTGAGGGCTCTCTTTTTATGTTTTTTTCATGAATTACTGCCTCCTTTTCATAATGTAAAGAGAGAGGGAGGGTTGCGGATGAAAAATGAAGCGAATGAAGCGTTGAAAAAAGAATGGATTGCAGCACTGATTAAGTCTGTTAAAAATATGGATTGGTGGGAGCGAAAGCAGAAGGCTTTTGCCAATCGCGGTGTGAAAGTATTACGGGCAAACGGTGACGGACAAATTTATCGTGACTTAGTACCAAATGAACGTACCAATGTTATAGAGTACGGCATACACTTTTCATTTTTATTAAGACAAAATGATCACGTATTTATGGAGGAGCAATTAGTTCATTTATCAGCGCGGTTTGAAGAAAATAAGTTAGTTGAACACTCGGTTGTTTCGAATAATGTGAATCAAGGGAGGGAAGGCCAGTTTACCCCAGAACGCTCACATAACGAAGAGTTTCATAGTCGGTCATTCGAATACGATAGAAGAAAGGCTGTTCAATACGCGGAACGATGGTGGAACGATTTTAACCCTAAGTATTATCAGTTTGAGAAAGATTGTACGAATTATGTTTCCCAATGTTTGCACGCAGGTGGTGCACCGATGTGGGGGTTTCCGAGCCGATCGAAAGGATGGTGGATTCGGGGGGATAATTGGAGTTATAGCTGGTCGGTAGCCCATTCCTTCCGCTGGTATTTAAGTAGTTCTGATAAAGGGCTGATGGCACAAGAGGTAACAGATGCAAAGGATTTATTACCTGGTGATGTCATATGTTATGATTTTGAAGGAGACGGGAATTGGAACCATACAGCAATTGTTGTCGCAAAAGATGGGCGTGGTGAACCGTTAGTCAATGCCCATTCTGATAATAGTCGCAATCGTCATTGGAGTTATGAGGACTCTTATGCATGGACGACTAAAACATCATACAAGTTTTTCAAAATAAAAGGGTAAAATATGATATAATATTCGGGCTAATAGACATAAAAGAGGTGACACGATGGGCATACACGTAGTATTGTATAAACCAGAAATTCCGGCAAATACAGGAAATATTGCCCGTACTTGTGTTGGGACGGATGCATCTTTACACCTCATTCGCCCACTAGGTTTTTCAACAGATGATAAAATGTTGCGCCGAGCAGGATTAGATTATTGGCATGATGTTAACCTACATTATCATGATTCGTTAGATGAACTATATGATAAGTATCCTGATGCGCAATTTTATTATATTGAAAACTTTGGTACGAAGCATTACACCGATTATGATTATAGTAATCCAGATGAGGATATCTTTTTCGTATTTGGACGTGAAACAGACGGGATACCGGAGGAATTACTAGAGGGAAAAGAAGACCGTTGTTTACGAATTCATATGACGGATAAAATTCGTTCTCTTAATTTATCAAATACCGCTGCCATTATTGTGTACGAAGCTTTACGTCAACAAGGATTTCCGAATGTAAAATAAAGAAATGCCGACATAACAGGTGTCGGCATTTTTTGTATCACTATTTATCATCGACGTATTATTTTGAGTTGTAACCAGCAGAAAAAATGGCCACAAGGAATACGACACATACTCCTAAAACTAAGAATAAACCCATGGCAATGGCCTCCTTTACTATTGTTCACCACTTATGTACATAACTAACTGCTATTATATCAAAAATCTTTTTTCTGTGTAGCACTTTATTACGTAGTGTAATTATTTCTAGTCTTAATATACGATTTCCATTGTTGTAGAGACTGTTGAAACTTTTTTATCTCCTGTTGTGATAGCGTCTCTTCTCCATATCGTACCTTTTCATAAAGGTGGATATCGTGAAGTGGAAGACCGATACGGGTGAACCAATCTTCAATTGTCTCCGAATGATATCGACCAAAACCTGACTTGCTCGTCAACAATTCAAATTCATAAAACTGCCGTCGAACTGTATCCTTTGGTTTTGCTTTACGCTTCCTTTTGTATAGGGGTGCTTCACTTTCGTCGAATATAGGCTCATGTTGAAGATGTTCATTCGTTTTAGTCAAGTTCATAATTGGGACGACTTTTCGTTTATATAATTTCCAGGCGATAAAAACAAGAACCAAAATACAAATGGCCAACAATACATATTGGCCAATAAGTATTGTTAATTCTGAAACCCCTGTAGATTGCTGCTGTTCCAGCTCACGAAGCTCTTCTGAACGTTCCCCGTGCCCTTGAAAGGAACCTTCGTAATTGGTTTCAGTTGATCGATTTTGTTGAAATGGATCATAATCAATGCCTTGTAATGCCCAACTTGCGAGATGGATACCAACAGCTGCCCCTACTGACACAACCTTTGTTATAGAGGCGCGAATTCCATCAAATAAAATGAAAAAGATGAAACAAGCTGCAGTCATAAGAGCAAAGACACTTACAAGGATAGAAGCAAACCGTACCGATAATTGTTGATTTGATCGTATATAAGAGTTTGCAAGATGGACGAAAATCGATAAGAAAAACTGGCCAAGGGCTATCCAAACGAAATAATGTTCCTTAAAGATAACAAAACATACAATTCCCAGTCCACTCGTAAATAAAAATAGCTTCTTTTCGTTACCAAGGAAAGGGTTGTTATGATTTACAATAAACCGCCACGTTAACGTCATGACGAGTAAACTAAGTAAGAAAAAAGGTGAAGTAAAGAAATAGCTGCTGAACCAAATCAGGCTAGGAACCAGTACAATATATGGTCTGTAAGATGTAAATATCGCTGCAGATACGCAATACATAACGAGTATGCTAATGCTAAACATGAAGTACGGTACCGGTAGCAACAGAGCAGAAAAGAAGGAAAACAGTATATAAAAAAGGTAGTAGAACAAGATATATTCATTTATTGATTGTAAAAAACTTGTTACTAGCTGCTTATCACTCATGTTCTAATTCCTTTCAATATCGTTTCCCCATCTTCATGGTGAACTAGTGTCATTTGACCATCGTTTTGTTTCACTTGCTGTTGGATGTGAGGGAATTCAGTTTCCCACGTACCGATGAAAACATAATGTATAGGCCCCGTTTTTTTCCAAATGATGTCATAAGCCATTGTGACCGGATTTGTCACCAGCTCTGCAGGCTTAATTCTGGCTAAACATTCTAGCATGACTTGAATGTCTTGTTTACCGTTTACGAATTGAAATGAACGGTATGGAGGGAAACCCAGCTTCTTCGCATTTATAAATAATGTAGTTGGCGTACCGTTTTGAAGTAAGGTTTGGCTAACATAACGGGTTATCGATAATAATTCTTCTAAATGTGGGCTTACATACCGATTGCCTAGGTGACTTGTTTCACTAATATTTACGATAACGGCTGTTGATGTATTTTGGCTACGTTCATAAACTTTTGTTTGCAAACTTTGTTTCCTCGCAGTAGCCTTCCAATGAATACGTGAAAAGGAATCAGTTGGTACATAACCCCTTGTCCCAATGGGGTATAACGTATCTTCGTATAATGAGTATGGTGATGTTTCCTCCCCAATTGCCCGTTGACGTCTATCATTTAGTCCATGAACGATAGTTTGTTCTGGATAGACTATGATTTCAGTTAAATACGGTTTATGAAAATGGAGGGTAATGTGATGAAAGTTCACGATATGGGGAAACTGTATTTCTATATGTTGAACTTTTGTAGTTCCCCTCTTGATAGCCTTTATCGGTATTTTGATCGTCGTTAACCCCTTTTTATAAATAGAGAATGGGACCTGGCACTTCGTCTCTTCCTCATCCTCTTTTACGATAAACTTTTTGTTTATTGGTTTTACATTATAATTTAGTGTAAACGTTAATTGGCCGTTAATAATTGGCAAATGAGAGTTATGGTGTAGATTGAGCTCAATTTCCCCAACTTCTTTTGGAAATAGTCGAATTTCTGTCTTCTTGTTGTGAAGGTGAAGCTGATCCCCAATCTTCTTATCATATAATGTAGAGACAAGGATATAGGAAACGAGGAGACCCGTCACCATAAATAAGACAGGTTGATTTATAATGAAAGCTATTAATGTCGTAACGAAGACAATGGATATGACGATGTCTGTTGTCTCTTTGGCACCAGGGCTAAGTTTTTTACGCCACTCCATATTACCCCTCACTCAGTTCAACGGGCACTTCTACACTTTTTATAACTTCTTGTACCACTTGTTCAACGTTTTTTCGCACTGTTGCTTCCATAGATAAGACGAGTCGATGTTCAAACACATAGGGGACGAGCCCTTTCACATCTTCAGGGGTTACATAGTCCCGCCCTTTAAGTACAGCAAGAGCTTGACTTGCTTTTATTAACGCTAATGCCCCTCTTGTGCTAATACCCAATTCGATGTCAGGGTGGTTACGAGTGAAACGGACAACATGTAAAGCATAATCCTCAACAGCCTGTGCTACTTTCACAGACTTCGTTTTCTTCTGTAACAGATGAATGTCCTCTCTCGTTAATATTGTTGCTAACTTTGACTCTCCTTCTTGCCCGCGGTATGTATGAAGTATTTGTTTTTCTTCTTCTAACGTCGGATAGCCCATTTTCACTTTAAAAAGGAAGCGGTCTAACTGAGCTTCGGGTAATGGGAAAGTACCTTGATTTGACTCGATTGGGTTTTGTGTTGCAATGACTAAAAATGGCGTCCTGATGCTCACTTGTTCACCGTCAATTGTTACTTGTCGCTCTTCCATCACCTCTAACAAACTTGCTTGTGTTCGTGGGGTTCCACGATTAATTTCGTCAGCAAGTAATATATTGGTTTGTATCGGCCCCATCCGAAGCTCAAACTGTTCCGTTTTTGGGTTAAAAAAATTAACTCCCGTCACATCACTTGGAAGAACATCCGGGGTGAATTGAATTCGGTTAAATGAGCCATCTGTAACTTGGGCAAAACTTTTCGCAAGTTTCGTCTTCCCTGAACCAGGGGAACTTTCCAATAACACATGCCCTTCAACCATTAATGCAATATAAAGTAAATCAATAACGTGATCTTGTCCGATAATCACTTTTTTTAATTCGTTTTTTCCTGCTGCAAGTAAATTTTGTTGTGACATGAATGGTAACTCCTTTATCATTCACTTTCTTATTTCTTCTATCGTATCAAAAACGAGCTTAAAAACGAATTTTCTTTTTTGGTGCCACGTCTATTGTGCAAGGACAAATACAGGAATCTTCAAATCGTTTCTCATCATATTGAAGCTCGACACATATATATATTTTAATAATATCCTTTGTCTAATATTTGGCTGGGAGGGCGATGAATGGAAATTTTAAACAAAATTGAGAGCTACAGAAAAGAGGAAGAGAAGCTCAAGTGGGAGGGTACTTTCGCAGAGTATTTAGAATTACTAAAAGAAAGACCGTACTTAGCCCAATCGGCTCACTCCCGTATTTATCAAATGATCAAGGAAGCTGGTGTAGAGGAACAGGATGGTCGTACAGGGTATAAATTTTTCAGTGACGAAATTTTCGGGTTGGAGGAAGCGTTGGAGCGATTAGTGGAGGAGTATTTTCACCCTGCTGCTGAACGATTAGACGTCCGCAAACGAATTTTGCTGTTAATGGGTCCGGTTAGTGGTGGTAAATCTACAATTGTGACATTACTGAAAAGAGGTTTAGAACGATTTTCTTATACAGACAAAGGAGCTGTTTTTGCGATTAAAGGATGTCCAATGCACGAAGATCCCCTTCATCTCATTCCGCACCATTTACGTGATGACTTCTACGAAGAATATGGTATTCGAATTGAAGGAAATTTATCACCGCTAAATATGATGAGGCTGGAAAAAGAATATGGTGGAAGAATTGAAGATGTGAAAGTAGAACGCGTCTTTTTATCAGAGAATAAAAGAAAAGGAATTGGAACATTTAGTCCATCTGATCCGAAGTCACAGGACATTGCTGATTTAACTGGATCTATTGATTTTTCAACAATAGCTGAATATGGCTCCGAATCTGACCCCCGGGCATATCGGTTTGATGGGGAACTAAATGTTGCCAACCGTGGTTTAATGGAGTTCCAAGAGATATTAAAATGTGATGAAAAGTTTTTATGGCATTTACTTTCTTTAACACAAGAGGGCAATTTTAAAGCCGGTCGTTTTGCATTAATAAGTGCTGATGAACTCATCATTGCTCATACGAATGAAGCAGAATATCGGTCATTTGTAGCAAATAAGAAAAATGAAGCGTTACATTCGAGAATGATTGTCATGCCAATACCATACAACTTAAAGGTGAGTGAAGAAGAAAGAATTTATCATAAAATGATTGCCGAAAGTAATATGAAAAACGTACATGTTGCACCACATACATTAAAAATTACAGCCATTTTTACCATTTTAACGAGATTAAAAGATTCAAAGCGGCAAGACATTGATTTATTGAAGAAAATGCGTTTGTATGACGGGGAAGATGTTGAAGGAGTTAGTGACGTAGATGTAGGTGAACTAAAAAGAGAGCATACAGATGAAGGTATGTCTGGAATTGACCCCCGTTTTATTATGAATCGTATTTCATCAGCTATTATTAAAAAAGATTCGAATTCGATTAATGCGCTGGATGTTCTTCGTTCGCTTAAAGAAGGACTTGATCATCATCCATCCATTTCAAAAGAAAATAAAGAACGTTATTTATCCTTCATTTCACTTGCTCGAAAGGAATATGACGAAATTGCAAAAAAAGAAGTGCAAAAAGCATTTGTCTATTCTTATGAAGAGTCAGCTAAGACGTTAATGGATAATTATTTGGACAATGTAGAAGCGTACTGCAATAAGACGAAACTAAAAGATCCGTTAACGGGGGAGGAAATGAGCCCAGATGAAAAGTTAATGCGTTCTATTGAGGAGCAAATTGGTGTTTCAGAAAATGCCAAGAAAACATTTAGAGAAGAAATTTTAATTCGTATTTCAGCCTATGCACGAAAAGGGAAGCGATTTGATTATCAATCCCACGAAAGGTTACGGGAAGCCATTCAAAAGAAATTGTTTGCCGATTTGAAAGATGTTGTGAAAATTACTACATCAACGAAAACGCCGGATGAACAACAACTGAAAAAGATTAACGAAGTGATTGCTACATTAATAGACGAATATGGTTATGATTCTACGTCAGCAAATGAGCTGCTCCGTTATGTTGGTAGTTTACTAAATCGTTAAATCGCGAAAAACTTGTCGCATCTTGGTGATATACATTATAGATTTCATATATGGGCATAGAATATAGATGGTAGTACTTTTTGCATTCAGCAATTTTGCTGAATGTTTTTTATTGTATAAAAGTTGAATTTTCTTTACTTACACACTTTTCTGTATACGCTTTTTTATATATACTTATTTAGTATACGTAGTATTGTTAATCCATTCCAACGCTCAGCAGAGCAGTCTATCCAATATTTTACGTTTATCATGTCGAATATTCGGGTAAATGTGTTGAGTCTTTCGGGATGGAAAACTATAATAGAACTGATATTGGAAACGTTTACGACAATTTAATGGGGGTAGTAAAAGTGTCTAACAAAGGGTCACACAACAGCATATGGGAGAATTTCCACGGCCCGAACATGGGTTATATTGAAGAGCAATACGATTTGTTTATAAAAGACCCTGATGCAGTTGATCCGTCATTACGTGAAATGTTCGAACAATTTGGAGCGCCAGATTGGATGAAACAAGACGGAGTCCAACAGTCGGGGGGAGCAGTAGATGTAGGTTTTGATGTAGAAAAAGTGTCGTCAGCAATTCGACTAGTAGATGCAATTCGGCGCCATGGTCACCTTGAAGCCAATGTCTACCCTGTTGGAAAGAGAAAAAGTCGTTATTCACCGCTCGTTGATCCGAAAACATATGGATTAACAGAAGCAGATTTAAAAGCAATACCAGCTAAATGGCTCGTAAAATCAACACCAAAGAACGTACAAAATGGATTGGATTTAGTAAATAAGTTAAAGGAACGCTATTCTGGGACGATTTCCTACGAGTTTTACCACGTACAAGATGATAGTGAACGAGAATGGTTACAGCAAAAAGTCGAAAGTGGTGACTTTACGGTACCACTGGATCATGAAGAGAAAAAAGCGCTATTAAAACGACTCGCGGAAGTTGAAGGCTTTGAAAACTTCCTGGCGAAAACGTTTGTAGCACAAAAACGTTTCTCCATTGAGGGATTAGATATGATGGTCCCTATGCTAGACCAAATTGTAAAAGAAGCGGCTAACGATGAAGTGGAACATATTATGATGGGTATGGCTCATAGAGGGCGCCTTAATGTGTTAGCTCATGTGTTAGGAAAGCCGTATGATAAAATTTTTTCAGAATTTCATCACGCACCGAATAAAGAATTAGTACCATCAGAAGGTTCAAAAGGAATTAACTACGGTTGGACTGGGGATGTAAAATATCATTTTGGTGCTGATCGGGAAGTAGAAGGGAAAGACGCAAAGCGTACTCGTATTACGTTAGCACACAACCCTTCCCATTTAGAATTCGTAAACCCTGTTGTTGGAGGATATACAAGAGCAGCACAGGATGACCGGTCTGAGCGTGGCTATGCAAAGCATTCAAAAGAGAAAGCCGTTAGTATTGTCATCCACGGAGATGCTGCTTTCATTGGAGAAGGTGTAGTAGCGGAAACGTTGAATATGTCTCAGCTGCGAGGCTACAACACCGGTGGAACGATTCATTTAATTGCTAATAACTTAGTAGGTTTTACGACCAATAACGTGGATAGCCGTTCCACAATGTACGCGAGTGACTTAGCAAAAGGGTTTGAAATTCCCGTTATCCATGTAAATGCTGATGATCCGATTGCGTGTTTACTTGCAGTAGCTTTCGCATACGAATATCGAAAAACGTTCTATAAAGATGTGTTAATTGATTTAGTAGGTTACCGTCGTTATGGTCATAACGAGATGGATGAGCCGAGAATGACACAGCCTTCTCTCTATAAAGATATTGATCAACACCCAACTGTTCTACATGTGTTTGCTGATCGATTGAAGGAAGAAGGGGTCATTAGTGACGAAGAATTTACGAAAGTAAAAGATGAAGTTCATAGTAAATTAAAACGTATCTACGATGGTATGAAAGAAAACGAAAAGAATGGCGTCGACGTAGATGTTCCTGAGGAAGTCGCCAATGGCCTTGATAAAATTGAAACTGCTGTACCCCTGGACCTTTTAAAATCATTAAATGACGGTCTATTAAAACGTCCAGAAGGTTTTAATGGATTTAAAAAGTTAGAGCGAATCTTGCAAAAGCGTAAAGATGCGTTAGAAGAAGGAAATAAGGTTGATTGGGCAACTGGTGAAGCGTTAGCCTTCGCAACCATCTTAAATGATGGCCACCCAATTCGTATTACTGGCCAAGATAGTGAACGGGGAACGTTTGCTCACCGTCACCTAGTCCTACATGATACAGAAACGGAAGATACGTATTGCCCGATGCACGGATTAGAAGAAGCGAAGGCGTCCTTTGACATCTATAACAGTCCTCTATCTGAAGCAGGTGTTTTAGGGTTTGAATATGGGTATAGTGTTCAAGCACCAAATACGTTAGTGTTATGGGAAGCACAGTTTGGTGACTTTGCAAATGCTGCTCAAGTGATATTCGATCAGTTTATCTCTTCTGGTCGCGCGAAGTGGGGACAAAAGTCAAGTATGGTCTTTTTATTGCCTCATGGTTATGAGGGGCAAGGCCCGGAGCATTCCAGTGCCCGTCTAGAAAGATTCCTGCAATTGTCAGCGGAGCATAACTGGACGGTAGCGAATGTTACATCTTCTGCTCAATATTTCCACTTGTTACGTCGCCAAGCGGCAATTGGAGGGAAAGAAGAAGCTAGACCTCTTGTGCTTGTGACACCGAAAAGTTTACTAAGAAACCAGCGTATCGCTTGTGATAGCAGCGAATTTACGAAAGGTAAATTTAAACCGATCTTAGAACAAAAAGGATTGGGTGAACACAAAGATAAAGTAGAGAGGCTATTAGTAGGTAGCGGAAAAATTATGGTTGATATAGAAGAAGAGCTTGAAAAAAGGGAAGAAAATTTTGATTGGATGCACATCTTACGTTTGGAACAAATTTATCCGTTCCCGAAAACACAGTTTGTGGAAATTTTAGAGAAGTTTCCGAATGTAGAAGAGATAGTTTGGGTTCAAGAGGAACCGAAGAATATGGGAAGCTGGAATTTTGTCAAAGGGAAAATCATTCGTACCTTAAAAGACAATCAAACAATTCAATATGTAGGACGTACGTACCGTTCATCCCCATCAGTTGGAGATCCAAATATTCACAAGATAGAGCAAAATCGTATTATTAATGAGGCGCTTAAGTTGGATAAAGGAGGAGATTCTCGTGAAGGAAATTAAAGTTCCAGAACTAGCTGAATCAATAACCGAAGGAACAATCGCAGAGTGGTTGGTGAATGTAGGTGATAAAGTAGAAAAAGGGGATGCAATCGTAGAGTTAGAGACAGATAAAGTGAATGTCGAAGTAAACGCTGATGCTTCCGGTGTCATTACAGAAATTGTAGCAGGTGAAGGGGAAGACGTAGAAGTAGGCGATGTTATTGCAAAAGTAGATGAAAGTGGTAAAGGAGCAGCACCTGAAGCTTCCGAAGCACCGAAAGCAGAACCGACATCTACACAATCAACAAATACGGAAAAAGAAGAAGTTGCAAAACAACCTGAGCCAGAACAAGCAGCAAACCCTAGCCAAGGTCCTGTAGCTACTCCAGCAGCAAGAAAGCGCGCTCGTGAACTGGGAATTGATTTGAGTGAGATTTATCCGAAAGATCCATTAGGTCGGATCCGTCCTGAGGATATAGAATTGGCAGCCCGTGAAAAGGTGGAAAACAGTAAAAAAGCAGCGAAGAAAGAGGAGCCAAAGTCTTCTGCCAAAACTGAATTCGATAAGCCTGTAGAACGAATTAAAATGTCCCGTAGACGCCAAACGATTGCTAAACGTTTAGTAGAAGCTCAACAATCAGCTGCAATGTTGACGACGTTTAACGAAGTAGATATGACGGCGGTCATGAAACTACGAAATGAGCGAAAAGATGAATTTGCCGAAAAGCACGGAATTAAATTAGGGTTTATGTCATTCTTTACGAAAGCAGTCATTGGTGCGTTGAAAGATTTCCCATTATTAAATGCTGAAATCCAAGACGACGAAATTGTTATGAAGAAATTTTATGACATCGGTATGGCAGTATCGACCGAGGACGGCCTTGTCGTTCCGGTTGTGCGTGATGCAGATCGCCTTGGTTTCGCAGGTATTGAACAAGAAATCGCTGATTTAGCGAAGAAAGCTCGTAACAATGAATTATCACTGAAGGACTTACAAGGTGGATCCTTTACGATTACAAATGGAGGTATCTTCGGCTCACTATTATCGACACCAATCCTAAATACACCGCAAGTTGGTATTCTAGGAATGCACAAAATACAAAAACGTGCGATGGTAATGCCTGATGATACAATCCAAGTTAGACCTATGATGTACCTTGCATTGTCATATGATCACCGAATCATTGATGGAAGAGAAGCTGTCCAATTCTTGACTCGTGTTAAAGAGTTGTTGGAAGATCCATTTGATTTATTACTAGAAGGCTAATGTATAAAAAAACCACTAAGCAACGTTCTTTTGCTTAGTGGTTTTTTTGTTATGACAAGGTTTTTGATGTATTTTTAGAGGAATTTTCCGAATTGAGTGAAAACATGTACTTTATCCGCATAGTATATTGTAAGCTTTAAAAAGGAGGGAAAGGGATGGATGAAAGAAAAAACTTTGTAATTACGGAAGAAGATTGGTCCCTCCATCAAAAAGGTTATGATGATCAAAAAAGGCATCAAGAAAAAGTAAAAGAAGTGATTAAACAGAGGCTGCCTGAACTAATCTCGGAAGAAAGTATTGTGATGTCAGATGGAAAGAGAGTTGTAAAAGTACCTGTTCGCTCATTGAACGAATACAAAATCCGCTATAATTATGACAAGAATAAGCATGCCGGGCAAGGAAAAGGGGACAGCAAGGTGGGGGACGTCGTTTCCAAAGGGAAAGACGATGATAAGGCACAAGGAGATGGATCAAAGCCTGGGGATCAGCCAGGAGCAGACTACTATGAAACAGACGTATCCATCGCTGAACTGGAAGAAGAATTGTTTCGTCACTTAGAACTTCCGGATTTAGAGGATAAGGAAAAAGATGAAATTGTTCATCATGATATTGAATTTAACGATTTGCGGAAAAAAGGGTTACAAGGAAATGTAGACAAAAGAAGAACGTTAAAAGAAGCGTTAAAACGAAATATTAGAGAAGGAAATCAAACTGTTTTACCAATCTTACCAGATGATTTACGATTTAAAACATGGGAAGATATAGAAGAGCCGGACTCGAAAGCTGTGGTCTTTGCAATGATGGATACATCAGGATCTATGGGGTTATGGGAGAAGTATATGGCGCGAAGCTTTTTCTTCTGGACATCTCGATTTTTAAAGAAAAAGTACGATACGGTCGTAATTGAATTTATCGCACATCATACAGAAGCGAAGGTTGTTTCGGAAGAAGATTTCTTCTCAAAAGGGGAAAGTGGTGGCACGATATGTTCATCTGCTTATACAAAAGCTCTTGAGCTCATAGATGATAAGTATAATCCATCATCATACAATATTTATCCTATTCACTTTTCTGATGGGGATAACCTAACTTCGGATAACCGGAAATGCTTAAAACTAGTTGAAGAATTAATGGAGCATTCTCAAATGTTCGGATATGGTGAAGTGAACCAGTATAACCGTCATTCTACTTTGATGAGTGCTTATTCGAAAATTGAAGATCCAAAGTTTCGGCATTACATTTTACGGCAGAAAACAGACGTATTTTACGCAATGAAGGAACTGTTTAAACAAGGAGAAGCAATGAAAGTATAAACGATCCCTTACAATTAGGGATCGTTTTTTTGTTGAATTATGTTCAAGTTGACTTTTTGAACAAAGGAGTGAAGTATTGTCGATATTGATATAACAAATAACTGTGTAGGATTACTAACAGAATAGCAAGTGGAAGTAAGGAGTGATCAACAAATAAATGAAGGAAAAAAATATTTGTGATAATTGGTGACAATACGATGAGAGTTAATGGAATAAATCTGTTGAGAAGTAGTAATAAACCACTTATTATCTCTACTGTTTTTTCTAACACTAAGAAGTATTGATATGGAAACATAGTGAGAGCATACGGACTTGTTTCAATAAACGGATCAATATGAAAAAGAACAAAGTAGCCATTAACACCAGCTATGAGAAAGATAAATCCTAAAAGCATTCGAGTTACTATGATCAAGTTTTTCATATTTACCTCCTCTCGTTTGGATCCATTTCTAAAAAACAGTGAATAGTAATTTTTATGATTAATATCCAAACTTTTACACAAACTATTCCAGTAGAAAGGAGAGATGGATATGAAAAAAATGGTTACGTGGTTCAGTTCATTCTTATTTTTGATGACCTTAGTGTTTCATGTTGAAGTTTCCGCTCAAACAGATACTTATACGGTACAACGTGGAGATACGTTATGGAAAATTTCAAAACGTTATGAAATTGGCCTTTCCGAAATCATTAATGCCAATCCACAATTTGAAAATCCGAATTTAATTTACCCAGGAGATAAAGTCACCATCCCATTATCAAAAGGCACAAAATCTGTAGAGAAAAGAGTTGCTGAAATAACAAACCAATACCGTGCAGAGAATGGGTTGAAACCTTTGCAATTCGATTGGCAATTAGCGCGTGTTGCCCGCTACAAATCAGCAGATATGCGGGATAAGGGATATTTCTCGCATAACTCTCCAACATACGGATCTCCTTTTGAAATGATGAAAAGTTTCAACATATCATATCAAAAAGCAGCGGAAAACATTGCAGCAGGACAACGAACACCTGAAGAGGTGGTACGTTCTTGGATGAACAGTCCAGGACATCGTAAAAACATATTGGATCCAGAGATGACCCATATTGGCGTAGGTTACGCTAAAGGTGGAAGTTATGGTCATTACTGGACACAAATGTTTATAAAAAAATAATTGTTGAAATGGCTTTTGTCATCGTGACAAAAGCCATTTTTATCATAAATCACTGAATATTTTATTAAATTTATGCTAGACAAATCAATTGAAAGTGATTATCATTATTAATGTATGTGAGAATGATTATCAATTAAACAAAAATTGGAGGGTACATAAATATGAAAAAACAACTAGGATTTATACTTATGTTATTATTAGTTGTCGCTGGTCTTGCAGCATGTGGAAGTAATAATGAGGATGAAAATCAAGAGGGTCAAGCTGATGGAGAAACGAGAGTTATCCAGCATGAAATGGGTGAAACAGAAATTACAGGGAAGCCGCAACGTATTGTCGTACTTGAGTTTTCTTATGTTGATGCGCTAGCAGCATTAGGGATTTCTCCAGTAGGTATTGCAGACGACAAAGACGACGAACGTATTATTACACCAATCCGTGAAAAAATTGATGATTACACATCAGTTGGGACGAGAAAACAACCGAGTGAAGAACTGATCGCATCTTTAAATCCAGATTTAATTATTGCAGATTTAAAACGTCATAAAGATATATACGATAGTTTGTCTGAAGAAGCCCCAACCATTGTATTAAGTTCTTTAGCTTCTGATTATGAAGGGATCTTAGAAGGATTTGAAGTCATTGCAGAAGCGGTTGGTGAAGAGGAAAAAGGGCAGGAAGTTCTTGCAGCACATAAAGAAAAAATGGAAGAGCTACGTTCACAAGTACCTGAAGACGAAACGAGAACTGTACTACCAGCAGTTGTAACAAACACTGGTTTTTATGCCCATAATATGGACTCTTATACAGGCTCACTACTTGAATCAATTGGCTTAAAGAATGCTATCCAAAGCGGGGATGACCGTTATAATCAAATTAACTTAGAGCAAGTGGTACAGTTTAATCCTGACATCATTTTTACTATGAACGCAGGCGAGCAAACGATAATTAATGACTGGGAAGATAAAACATTATGGAAAGAAGTAAGTGCGGTTAAAAACGACGCTATTTACGAAGTAGATCGTAACACATGGTCTAGATTCCGTGGTCTAATATCGTCTGAAACCATTTTAGAAGACGCAATACAAGCACTATATGGGGAATAAAAAAAAGCGGAGGTAACTCCGCTTTTATTTTTGGTTTTCACCAATATAAAAAGTTGGTATGATGTTAAAGGTACTTAAAAGCTAGGAAGTGTTAAAATGAGTCAATTTAATTTACAAGCAGGAGTTTCAAGAAAAAGGCAGTGGATAACGTATGCTATCGGCATAATGTTACTAATGTTAAGTCTATTATCCAGTATAAGTGTCGGAGCTTATCAAATCGATTTTGCATCTGTCATCGCATCTTTTTTTACGGATGAAACGACACAAGGGACTTTAATTATACATGATGTACGATTACCACGTGCTGTTATTGGAATGATTATCGGGATGAACTTAGCCATAGCCGGCGCTATTATGCAGTCAATTACGAAAAATCCTCTCGCATCCCCGCAAATTTTTGGCGTGAATGCAGGGGCTTCGTTAATGATTGTGATTGTAGCAATTCTTCTTCCAAACTTTTCTCAGTCATGGCTTATTTATTTTGCCTTTTTAGGGGCGGCCGTTGGAGGGTTTATCGTTTATTCCATGGCTTCTTATGGGGGAATGACTCCAGTAAAGTTAGCCTTAGCTGGGATTACCGTTCATCTATTCTTAACCTCGATTATTGAGGGGATGATCATATTTCACGAACATTCAACAGAGGATGTTTTATTTTGGTTAGCCGGTTCATTAAGCGGTCGTGATTGGGATCACGTACAAATGATTCTTCCCTGGACTCTTATCGGGATTATTGGCGCAATGTTCCTATCTAAGTCGTTTACGTTATTATCGCTAGGAGATGATGTAGCGAAAGGATTAGGTCAAAAAATCGCGTTCATACGAATTGCTTCTGCCATTATCGTCATCATTTTGGCTGGATCGTCTGTTGCGGTAGCAGGTCCAATTGGGTTTATCGGGCTAATGATTCCCCATATTGCCCGGAAGTTAGTTGGTGTTGACTATCGTCACGTCATTCCATGTTCAGCATTACTTGGTGCAGTTTTATTAGTAGGTGCAGACGTACTATCCCGTTTTATCTCATTTCCATCAGAGTCACCAGTAGGTATCGTTACAGCTTTAATTGGCGGGCCATTCTTTTTATATTTAGCTAGAAGAGAAGGTAGGTGAAATGAACATGTCCAAGCATAAGAAACCATTGTTGTTACTAGCGATTTTATTCATTGTTACATTGTTCACGTTCATTATTACAGCTGGAATTGGGACTGTATTCATTTCACCTATAACTGTTATTCAGTCTCTTATTGGTTTAGATATACAATATGGAGCGATTTTAGAAAAATATCGTTTTCCCCGTGCGGTTTTAGCCTTATTAGTAGGTGCAGGACTCGGCGTGTCTGGGGCGATCTTACAAGGTGTTATTCGGAATCCTTTAGCTTCTCCTGATGTAATTGGTATAACGAAAGGAGCCGGTTTGGCGGCAGTTATAACCATTATTCTTTTTCCACAATCACCAACATTCGCTTTGCCATTGGCAGCATTTTTAGGTGCAGGACTCGTAACAGTCTTCCTTTATCTTATTGCTTATAAAAAAGGCGTAAAGCCTTCTACCTTAGCTCTTGTAGGAATCGCTCTAGGAGCCGTTTGTCAGGCTGGGATTCAATTTTTTATGGTAAAATACCCAGTCGAAGTGAATGCAGCGCTAGTTTGGTTAACAGGGAGTTTATGGGGGAACAATTGGAATGATGTGTACTTATTATTACCTTTTGTCATTGTTTTTGTACCAATTAGTATTATTGTTGCAGTGAAATTAGACGTTTTAGCATTAGGTGATGAAGTTGCGCAAGGCTTAGGTGAGCATGTTAGAGTGACAAGAATGATGTTACTTTTTATTGCGGTTGCACTAGCAGGAGCGAGTGTAGCAGTCGTCGGATCATTAGGTTTTATCGGGCTCATTGCCCCACATATAGCCCGACAACTTGTCGGAAATCGCCACCAATATTTATTGCCAACCTCTGCTTTTACTGGCATGATTCTCGTCTTAATTGCTGATGCTTTAGGAAGGGGAATTGCTCCACCTGTAGAAGTTCCAGCAGGAATTTTTACTGCTGTTATTGGGGCACCCTATTTTTTATATTTGTTACGTAAATTAAACGCAAACTAAACTGGATGAAACAAAAAAAGAACGCAAATAATAGAGATAAATAATTTTGTGTATAGTTGTAGGAGGCACCTAGAAATGGACATCATATTAGGTCTAGTTGGGATTTTCGTTGTATTATTACTTGCTTATTTTATGTCAAATAATAAAAGTGAAATCAATTTAAAAGGTATTCTCATTATGATAGCCCTACAATTCGTTATAGCTTGGCTAATGTTGAGTACAAATGTTGGTCGGTTCGTACTTGAGCGAATTGCTGCAGGGTTTAATAAACTGATTGAATTTGGTTCAATTGGAGTCGACTTTATTTTAGGTGGAGTTGCACGTGGGGAAGGTGGACATGTTTTTTTCTTTGATGTACTTTTACTTATCATCTTCTTTTCTGCAATCTTATCTGTGTTAACATACATGCGGATTTTACCCACTATTATTAAGTATATTGGAGGATTCTTGTCCAAGGTAACAGGGCTGCCGAGAGTTGAATCGTTTAACGCGGTTAACAGTATCTTTTTCGGACAATCTGAGGCATTAGTTGCGATTAAATCACAGTTCCATTATTTAAACCGGAACAGACTATATATTGTGAGTGCATCCGCAATGGGATCCGTATCAGCTTCCATTGTAGGGGCATATATGCAAATGATTCCACCTGAATATGTATTAGTTGCTTTACCGTTAAACATGTTTAGTGCCCTTATCATTGCTTCCATTGTAGCTCCAGTAAATGTGAGTAAGGAAGACGATAAAGTAGATGTTAAAAATGTGACCCAGTCACGAAGTATATTTGAGGCCTTGGCAAACGGTGCACTAGATGGTGGAAAAATTGCACTTATTGTTGCAACAATGTTAGTTGCATTCATTGCTGCATTAGAGCTTGTAAACTGGATTATTCAACTCATTTTCGTTGGTGTAACATTAGAACAAATACTAGGATACGTATTAGCACCACTTGCGTTCTTAATGGGAATTGCGCCAGATGAATTAGTTCGGGCTGGTGGAATTATGGGAACGAAAATTGTAACAAACGAATTTGTTGCGATGTTAGAATTCCAAAGCATAATCCCCGACATGTCTGAAAAAACAGTAGGTATTGTGTCTGTATTCTTAACTAGCTTTGCAAACTTCTCGTCCATCGGAATCATTGCCGGAACTGTACAAGCAATTGATTCTGAGAAAGCAGCAAGTGTATCAAAATTCGGTATGAAATTGTTAATAGGAGCAACTTTAGCATCAATCTTATCCGCAACTGTTGTTGGAGTATTCCTATAAAAAAAAGCAGCCTCAATTGAGGCTGTTTTTATGTCCAATAAAAGAATAATCCTTTTTTTGGAAACATATACTTTTATATTGCTATGAGAAAGTCATATCCATCAAAATTTCGCATAGAATGGGCACACAAGGGTTTAAATGACATAAAGGGGTGGACATCATTGTGTGGAATTACAGGATGGATAGACTGGCAACAAGACGTTCGCACTAAGACGGACTCTTTACAGAAGATGACAAAGACTTTAACAAAGAGGGGCCCAGATGACTACGGTATTTGGATGAATCAACATGTTGCATTCGGGCACACTCGACTGGCAGTTGTGGACTTAGAAGGCGGTAAACAACCGATGACAAAGGTTGTGAAGGATTATTCTTATACCCTTGTATATAACGGAGAATTGTATAACACGGAAGAGTTACGCCGGGAGTTAATGAAACGAGGTCATCGATTCAAAACAACATCTGATACTGAAGTACTCCTTTCAAGTTATATTGAATGGCATGAGGAATGTGTACATCGGTTAAATGGTATATATGCATTTGGCATCTGGGATGAACAACGTCAAGCATTATTCATGGCACGAGATCGACTAGGGGTAAAGCCTTTATTTTACTCACATCAAAATGAACAATTTATATTTGGTTCTGAATTAAAAGCAATTTTAGCTCATCCGAATATGAAAAGTGAAGTTGATAGGGCTGGGTTGGCGGAAGTGTTTGGGTTAGGACCTTCACGTACTCCAGGTACAGGTATCTTTAAAGGGATAGATGAGTTAAGACCGGGCCACGCATTAACATTTACAAAAGATGGGTTAAACGTATGGCGCTATTGGAATGTTCAAAGTAAAGAACATAAGGAGTCTGTTGATGAAACGGCAGAGCAAGTACGTGACATATTTGTCGACGCAGTAGAACGACAACTCGTTGCAGATGTTCCTGTATCAACGTTTTTATCAGGTGGATTAGATTCAAGTGCGATAACGGCTATAGCTTCAAATTACTTCACTGAAAGAGGCGAAGATCCGCTTACGACTTTTTCGATTGATTACACTGACAACGAAAAGTATTTTCAAGAAAGTACTTTTCAGCCGTCAAGTGATGCGCCATGGATTCAATTTATGGCTAAGCATTTTTCCACAAACCATTACGATGAAGTGATTAGCGGGACGGAATTGGCTGACTTATTGAAAGAGGCTGTTATTTTACGTGACCAGCCTGGTATGGCTGATATCGATTCCTCTTTACTTTGGTTTTGTCGCAAAATAAAGCAATTTAGTACAGTAAGTTTATCAGGAGAATGTGCCGACGAAATCTTTGGTGGATACCCATGGTTTCACAAACCAGAATCATCTGGAGATAGTTTTCCTTGGGTACGTTCCTTAGAGTCCCGGATAGACTTGCTTGAACCAGATTGGAGAAAGAAGCTGAAGTTGAAGGAATATGTTTATTCACGATACGAGGAAACGATAAATGAAACCCCTCGACTTGACGGGGAGAGCAAACAAGATGCCAAGCGTAGAGAATTATTCTACTTAAACATGCAATGGTTTATGGCACAATTACTAGATCGAAAAGACCGAATGAGTATGGGCGCGAGTTTAGAAGTTCGCGTTCCTTATGCAGATCATCGCTTAGTAGAGTATGTATGGAATATCCCGTGGGAAATGAAGATGTTTGAAGGTAGAGAGAAGGGAATTTTGCGAAAAGCGTTAGAGTCTATTCTGCCTCATGAAATTTTATATCGGAAAAAAAGTCCTTATCCGAAAACCTATCAACCTGAATATACTGCTGCTGTTGTCAAATGGATGAATGACATTTTAGCTGATAAGCATTCTCCTATTTTTCAATTCATTCGGAAAGAGAAGGTTGAAAGGTTAGTGGCAACCGAAGGAAAAGAGTTTAAAGATCCATGGTTTGGTCAGTTAATGACGGGCCCACAGTTAATTGCCCACTTATGTCAAATTGATTATTGGTTAAGAACATACAATGTAACCGTTGTTGAATGATAAGAATCCCCCGTCGATCTACCGATGGGGGATTTTGTGAGTGTCATTATCATGCTGAAAGTTTTTGTTCGTTATCTTGTACGTGTAGAAGTCTAAACAATAACGTTATCGCTCCTGCGGCAAGACCTGTAATTAAACCAATCCAGTAACCAAACGGTCCAAGTGAAGTATAGTTTGCCATAATGTAACCGGTTGGTAAGCCGATAATCCAGTATGAGATAAAGGCCATAACCGATGTAATATTTACATCCTTGTATCCCCTTAACGCTCCTTGTATAGGAGCACCGAATGCATCGGAGAGCTGGAAGAAGATTGCGTAAATTAAAAACTGTTTTGTTAACACGATCACTTCAGGATGATTGGAATATAATTTAGCAATTTGATCGTCGAATAAATACATGAATAAGCTACCAATAATGGCTAAACCGATCGCTGTTATGATTCCTATTAAACTATATTGTTTCGCATCTTTAAAACGTTTCGCCCCCACTTCAAACCCGACTGCAATCGTTAAAGCCATGGATATACTTAATGGCCCCATGTATAACATTGATTGAAAGTTCATCGCAGCTTGGTGGGCGGCAATTGTTGTTGTATCGTACACACTAATTAAAAGAGTCACTGCTGCAAAGATGCTCGTTTCAAAAAAGATGGCAAATCCGATAGGAATACCAATTCTTAATTGTTCCCACCAAGCTTTTAATGATGGCATGCTCCAATACAGAAAAATTTTATATGATGAAAATGGTAATAATCTTGCGATGACGAATAGGGAAATCAAGAGACAAACAAAATAGGTTAAAGCAGATGCAAGTCCTGCTCCAACCCCACCTAATGCAGGAACGCCGAGCTTTCCGAAAATAAAAATATAGTTAAATATAATATTAAGCGGTAGTGAGATGAGAATAATCATCATCGTGATACGAGTTTGGCCAAGTGCATCAATAAAACATCGCAATATATTAAAGATGAAAAGTGGGACAATCCCAATGCTTAGAGCTGCTAAATAATATTTTGCAATATATTGTACGTCCTGTTCTAAATTCATCATATTTAATACAGCATCTAATAAAAAGAGCCCAATTAGGAAAATAAAGATGGCAATGGCTATCGATAGGTAAATTCCTTGGCGGACCACTTCACCTATTCGTTTCTTTTCGCCACTACCTAACATTTGGGCAACGATTGGTGATAAGGCTAGTAAGACCCCGTTGACACCAGTGAAAATGGGTAGCCACAAACTTGAACCAATTGCCACTCCGGCAAGGTCAACAGGCCCGGAACGACCGGACATAATCGTATCAAAAAAATTCATCGCAAATATGCCAATTTGCGTTATAAGTATTGGGAATAAAATGGCCAAAAAAAGCTTTCCCTTATCTTTGTAGGTTTTTGCTTCGTACATAAAGCACTTCCCTTTCTGATGATTTTCTTTTACGATAAAAGGGATTCCATCATAAAATGGTACAGTAGCCCTTATTATAAAGGAACTTAGTCAATGTGAATAGAAAGGACGATACGAAATATATGAAACAAAAAACAATTGTATTTACAGGCGGTGGAACAGCGGGCCATGTCGTTGTCAATTTAGCATTAATTCCTGAATTTTTAAAAGACGGATGGACCGTTCATTACATTGGTTCACATAAAGGAATTGAAAGACAGTTAATTGAGCCTCTTGATCAAGTGACCTACCATTCCATATCAACAGGAAAGTTGCGTCGATACTTTGATAAGGAAAACTTTAAAGATCCTTTTCGAGTCGCAAAGGGAACATTACAAGCTATCAGGTTATTACGGAAATTAAAGCCTCAAGTCGTCTTCTCAAAAGGGGGATTTGTCGCAGTACCTGTCGTAACGGCTGCGAAGCTTTGTCGAATACCAGCTGTTATACACGAATCCGATTATACCCCTGGTTTGGCTAATAAATTAGCTTTCCCATTTGCGAAAAAAGTGTTAGCAACGTTTCCGGAAACGGTTAAGTATTTACCCGAAAAAAAAGCGGAATGGGTAGGTGCCGTTATTCGAGATGAGCTTTTCCAAGGGAGTAGAACAAAAGGCTTTGAACGTTGCAAATTTAACAATCAAAAACCTGTCGTTCTTATTATGGGGGGAAGTTCAGGATCTCAAAAGTTAAATGATATTATTCGTAAAAATTTACCTCACTTGTTGAAGTCTTTTCAAATTATTCACATCTGCGGGATTGGAAAAGTAGATCAGTCGATTCAAGAAAAAGGCTACTGCCAGTTTGAATACGTAAAAGATGACCTAAAACATTTGTTTTCCGTGACTGACTTAGTTGTTTCTCGCGCAGGGGCAAACTCCATCTTTGAATTTCTAGCATTACGTAAACCGATGCTCCTTATACCGTTATCAAGACAGGCTAGTCGTGGTGATCAAATTGTAAATGCTGAGTCCTTCAAAAAACAAGGATATGCCCGTGTCTTGGAAGAAGAAGAATTAACTGAAACTAATTTTATAAAAGAACTAGAGAACTTATGGAAAGAAAAAGATGACATCTTGACAAAAATGGAAAGTTTTAAAAGTGAAAAATCAAAAGAAAAAGTCATTGAAATTATTAAAAATGCGTAATAAAATCTTGAAAACGTATAGAGGATTGTTAAACGAATGGGTTCGTTTTCGAGTACAAATCATGAAATAAATGAAAAGACCAAATCACTTACGATTTGGTCTATTCTTTTTCGTGTTTATATAAACGAGTATAGACATTTTAATAGCACCATAATTAGCATAGTAGTGAAGAAATGAACTTAAGACTAACGTGGCAGGAATCTTGAAGAAGGTATTTGGAAGATAAATAAAGAAGATAAAAAAATATTCTTGCTTTAGGGGAGTGGATGAATATTATCAAAGCTGTAATATTTGACTTAGATGGAACTTTATTAAATCGAGATGCATCAGTAAAGGTTTTTATTGAAAAACAATACATGAGATTCAATAAATGGATAAATCACGTACCAATAGAAAAATACACAACAAGATTTATAGAACTTGATAATAGGGGGTATGTTTGGAAGGATAAGGTTTATCAACAGTTAGTTGGTGAATTTGATATTACTGGTTTGACTTGGGAAGAGTTATTCCAAGACTATATTAGTCAATTTCCAGAAAGCTGTGTTCCATTTCCTAACCTCATTAGTATGTTAGAAACATTAAGGGAAAATAATATTATTCTCGGAATGATTACTAATGGTAAAGGGCAGTTCCAAATGGATAATATTAAAGCTTTAGGTATTGAAAAATATTTTGAAACCATTCTTATATCCGAATGGGAAGGAATGAAAAAACCTGAATCTCAAATATTCCAAAGAGCCTTAGATACCCTTAATGTATTACCTTCGGAAAGTATATTTATTGGCGACCACCCAGAAAATGATGTACATGCTTCTCAAAATATAGGAATGAAAGGTATATGGAAAAAAGATTATCAATGGGATAACGTTAAAGCAGATTTTATAGTGGAAGATTTGAAGGAGATACCTCTTATCGTAGAAAGGTTAAACAATCAAAGTATAAAGTTTTATTAAGCTAACGGGGACTGTAATTTTATGAATTTATTATTCTATTATTCTAATGTGACAGAAGAGTTTAATCAGGAAGAGAAGATTGACTACTATTATTCCAGATCATAAGGTTTTAGAAAAAACAAAGATGATATGTAGTACTTATTTCAAATTTGAAAATATATCCTTTATAATATGACTATAAGATAACATATTGGAGTGTAGAATATGGGGGCAATCGTTTGCCATTACTGCTATAAACCAATTCGTGATCGGGATGAATTAATAACTGCCTCGAGTTGGTTTAGAGTGAAAAGTTTTCATTACGTCTGTTTTCAAAAAGTTGAAGAGGAAACCACTTCCCGCCGAAGTATGTGGACACCGTTAAATGGGGTTCCAGGAACGATTTCCGTTGTTGTTATGACAGCTTTATCATTTTGGATGCTTTTAACAAATACGTTGAATCAGTTAGGGGATTTAATTGGAATACTAGCAATTTACCCTTTATTACTTAGAATTGTGTCTATATTTAAATATGAAATACACCTACCTAAGTTTGTTCCTAACAAGAAAGATATTCATCGTAACGACTAGAAGGTAAACACATTTCTGTTTCCATCTGAAAACTATTTAGGTGAGAAAAAAATAAAGGAGTGGATCTTGTGAGTAGTCTTTCCGCAACAGTTAAGTTACATAATGGTGTTGAAATTCCTTGGGTCGGTTTAGGCGTTTATAAAGTAGAAGAAGGGCAACAGATTGAGGATACAATCGCATCTGCACTAAAAATAGGGTACCGAAGTATTGACACGGCTGCTTTTTATCAAAACGAGGAAGGGGTAGGCCGGGCAATTCGTAATAGTAACCTAAACCGGGAAGATATTTTCGTAACGACAAAGGTTTGGAATACAGATCAAGGTTATGAAAACACATTAAAAGCATTTGATAAGAGCCTAAAGAAATTAGGACTTGATTATGTGGATTTATATTTAATCCATTGGCCAGTACCGGGTAAGTATAAAGAAACATGGAAAGCAATAGAGGAAATTTACGAAAAGGGAAAAGCGCGTGCTATTGGAGTAAGTAATTTTCAAATCCATCATTTAGAAGACTTGCTTGCAGATGTTAACATAAAACCAATGGTAAACCAAGTAGAATTCCATCCACAAATCTTCCAAAAAGATTTGCTCGATTTTTGTAAGCAACAAAACATTCAAATGGAAGCATGGTCCCCTTTAGCACGTGGTCAATATTTAGATGATCCTACATTATTAGAAATCGGGAAAAAGTATAATAAAACGGCTGCGCAAGTGATATTACGTTGGGATTACCAGCATGGTGTCATTAGCATCCCGAAGTCAACGAAACCACATCGCCAAGATGAAAATGCTGATATATTTGATTTTTCCCTAACTGATGAAGAGATGGAAAAAATCAATGGGTTACACCAGAATAAACGAACCGGAAAACATCCTGATGAAATGGATTACGGTTTATAAGAAAGAAGGTGCCGATTCCTAAGGGAATTGGCCTTTTTTTGAAGGAAAGAAGTGAACATTTCCTCATCATTGATAATGTGTTTATCCTGGCTTTGGAGAATTGAATAAAACAGTGCCGATAAAATAAAGACAATTTCGACAAAACACACCATTTCCCGGGAAATGGTGTGTTTTATTTACGTTATTTTTCATATCCGTCTACAACTAAATCCAGTTTTCCTGTATGTGGATCAATGACTAACCCGTGTACCGGGATACCTTCAGGCAATAGTGGGTGTTTTCTTAATATTGAGGCACTATTTGCTACAGATTGTTCAACTTGATCGAATCCAACCATCCAACCATCTAATGGTACCTGTTGTTCAAATCCTGAAATTTGATCCTCTGTTATGCCTTTTTCGAGCAGTGCTTCCTTAAAATCATTGGCATTTACTTGACTCATGCCACAGCGATGATGTCCGATAATCATAACTTCTTCCGCCTGTAGTGCATAAATAGCAACGAGGATACTCTTCACAACACTGTCGTGCTCATTTGGGATGATGGCGCCAGCATTTTTTACAATTTTCATATCACCGTTTTTAAGATTTGTTGCGTTAGGTAAAAGTTCAACTAGTCTTGTATCCATACAACTCAAAACAACTACCTTTTTATTAGGTAATTTATCTGTTTCAAAAGGTTCATATTGTTTATTTTCGACAAAAGATTTATTATGTTCCAAAACATCGTAAAGTAACATAAAACTTCCTCCTTAAATATGTAAAAAAATGAATGGTCAATAGCATTATATAAAAGAATTCCATTGTTCTCAATGGTAGGAAGGAATCCTCGGTTTGATTTCTACGCTTGAAGGCAATAATACAATGAGAGATAGAGATAATTAAAAGGTGTTGAACAAATATGCACTTGATTGAAGTATATGTACCAGAAAAGCATTTTGAAAAGACGGATGAAAAATTAAGGAGTTTCTCACATAAATCTTATTGGGTATTAAAACAATCAGACGGTAGAAGGCTTATACGTATTATTGTAGGTGGAAAAGAAGTCGAACAAGTATTGGATTATTTTGAAGAAGTATCAAATGTAGTTGAAGGATTTGAGACGCTCCTTATTCCCTTGAAATCATACTTATCACGGGAAACGATTAGAGAGGAAGCGGAGGGAACAAGTGAACAAGAAAAAGACCAAGAAGATGAAGCGAACATTGTACGTGCTAGTCGCCATGAATTAATCCATACAATAGACCAAAATAGTTTTATTACATGGAACTACTCTTTGCTCATCATTTTCTCCGCTGTTGTAGCGACTATGGGCTTCATGAAAAATAGTGAAGCTGTCGTTATTGGGGCAATGGTTATTGCGCCGATGATTGGCCCGGTGATTGCAATTGCCTTCTCCTCAATATTAGGGGATTATCGAAAGTTATGGAAGTCTATGGTTACATCCTTTATCGGATTTTTCATTGTCGTTGGCATTGCTATCTTTTTCACATACTTCTTTGGTGAAGCACTTGAAACAGATCAGTACTTAGCGAGAACGGAAGTGGAAATGTCAGATTTCATTTTAGCTTTAGCTTCTGGAGGTGCAGGTGCGTTATCTGTTTTAAATCGGATGTCAGGTAATCTTGTGGGGGTTATGGTTGCAGTCGCACTTTTACCTCCATCATTGTCTGTCGGAATTGGTATAGGACAAGGGGAGTGGGAGCGAGCATGGAATGCTTTTTTATTAACAAGTGTGAATGTGAATTGCATCCTATTAGCTGCCATTCTCGTCTTCATTCTAAGTGGAATTCGCCCTGTTAGGTGGCAAAAAGTGAGTAAAGCGAATGTGTCAAGAGTATTATCTGTAATCTTTGTAGGGGGGATTGTAGCTGTTCTCATCGCTGTAATTGTGCTTACACAAAATATTCAGTTTGAATAATTCGTGTTACTGATGAGTATAAATGTATCAATACAAGGGGAAATATCCTGAAAATTAGCTGTTGACGGATAATTTTGGTAATTATATAATAGGTTAAATTCAAAATTTTTAAAAAGGAGGCCACAAAACATGAAAATGATGATAAGTGTTTTAACATTAGACTTAATTTCAAACTTGCAACTGAATATTGTTAACGTGGCCTCTTCTCGGTGCTGTTCAGCATGGAAATACTAACTATTGTTGTATTTACATTTCATCCTATGTCTATATAATTGAATAGTATTGTGAGGTCACGTATACGTTCGTGACCTTTTTTGTTTTGCGCATACGTCACGTACGTATGCGTTTTTTATTTTTTTGAGAGGAAGGAAAAAACATGCCGAAATTTGATTTAAATATCATGATTAAAAAAAGTAAGGGGAAATATATGGTTTCTGTTTCGTTTTATATTGTAACGAAGCGTAAAAAGAGGATAGAAGGTGGTTAGCTAAGTTATCGAAAATTGTAACATGAGATGTACTCCATTTTTATTTCTTTGGAAGACGAGATGGAAGTCAGGCATAATAAGAGGAGGAATAATTATAAAGGGGCGTTTTGCATGGTAGATAAAAAGGACAGCCCGGAAACAATCGATGAACAAGATTTGTATGAAGAAATAGAAGATGAAGAACTTTTAGAGATTATAAATGAGGAGCAGCAAAAGTCATATAAAAAGGAGAGGCGTGCACCTCGTCCTCCATTTCCTCGTTGGATTTTTTGGCTGATTGCTCTTTTTATGATCGTTCCTATTTTAGGGGGACTTTTAAATACATTTTCTTTGTCGGCAATTGAGTTTTTGAAAACGTCGGCTAGACTTTCACAAAATGAACATATTCAGGAATATTCCCGTTCAGTAGTGGAGATTCATGCGGAGCAAAGTAGAGGAACGGGATTTTCGATTTCAGATGATGGTTATATATTAACGAACTATCACGTCATTGAAACAGGAAATGTATCGGTTTCTTTTCCAGATGATGGTTTATATAAGGCAACAATTATAAAGGAATTTCCTGAAATTGACCTAGCTTTATTAAAAGTGGATGGGGAGAATTTACCGTATTTATCGTTAGCTGAAAAGACAAGTTTTATGGATCAAGAGCATATTTTCTTTATTGGGAACCCTTTAACTTTTACCGGTATTGCAAATGAGGGGACAGTTCTGGGCTATACAAGTGTTACTGGATTAGAACGCGATGTTTTAATGATTGAAGCTCCTATCTATCGTGGGAACAGTGGAAGTCCAGTTATTAATCAGGCCGGTGAAGTAATTGCTGTTATTTACGCTACAACAAATACCGAAGAATATGGGAAAGTTGGTTTGGCAGTACCTATAACGTATTTTCATGAGTTATGACAAAACGGTGATGGTTATGATTAACAATAGAAACAATATCTTGTCTGTTGTATGATAAAAATTGTAGTCCAAATGATTTTAATTTGGAGTTTACTTTCAACCCCCATAAAGGTATTTATCATTACGTAAAATATAGAAGGTGGAGGTGATAAGGGTTGATAGAAAGACTTCTAAAGAGGAAAAAAGTCAGCAACGACTCCCTTGAGGAGCAAGTTTTAGCTGCTCAAAATGGTGATCAAAAAATGCTTCATCACCTACTCGATAAGTATCAACCTTTTATCGCCAAAAATGTTTCTGAAGTTTGTAAAAAGTATATTGATCCTACTAAAGATGATGAATTTAGCATTGGGCTTATTGCATTTCATGAGGCTATCAATGCTTATAATACAGACAAAGGAAGTTCCTTCTTATCTTTTGCCAAACTAGTTGTGAAACGGAAAGTTATCGATTACTTGCGAAGTGAAAATAAAAAGCAAGTGTTCACATCAATTGATGAAGAATACGATGATGATGAACAATTAGAAAACCCTAGTGAGGTTAAGATTGCAAAAGAAAGGTACAACCTGGAGACAGAGGCGTGGAATCGCCGAGAGGAAATTAATGAATATAAAGAAAAGTTGCAAGAATATCAAATTTCTTTCCTCGATTTAACGAAAATAGCACCGAAGCATGTGGATGCACGGGACTCGGCGATAAAAGTTGCAAGAATATTATATGAGCATAAAGAATTAAGAGAACAATTTTTAGAAACGAAAAAATTACCGATGAAAGAATTGCTACCTCATTTAAACATTAGTAAGAAAACGGTTGAACGAAACCGAAAGTTTATTATTGCTATATTTCTCATATTGCATGAAGATTACGTATTTTTAAAGGATTATATAAAGGGGGTGGGATTGTGAGAAAAGGAATCATTATGGAGCAACATCGACGGCATGCCGTCATTATGGGTAGAGATGGTTATTTTTATAAAGTGAAAATGAACACGAACAAGCCTGTAGGTACAGAGGTTGAGTTTAATCCGGAGAAACAAGCAAATGGATTCACACTACCTGTTCCATCATTTAACAGTGTGTCTGGAAAGTTGGCGGTATTGTCGGTTATATTTTTCCTTATCTCCTTACCATTATTATCGTCGTTGTGGAATGCTAATAAAGCATATGCTTACGTTAATATTGATATCAACCCGAGTATTGAAGTGGCAATTAACGATGACATGAGAGTAATGGATATCACCCCGCTCAATGATGAAGCTGAACCGATAATTCAGAGCCTGGAAAATTGGGAAAATGAAACGATAGATGGAATAACGTTACAAATCATTACGGAGAGCAACCGTGCAGGTTATATGACAAATCAAGACGATATCGTCATTGGGGTTAGCTATGCACAAGAGCAAAGGCAGAACGTTATTGAAGCGATAAAAACACAAATGGACCAACAGGAAGAAAGATTCGATGTAACTGCTGTTGAAATTCCGGCTGACATATACAAGCAAGCAAAAAAAGATAAAGTTTCAGCCAACTATGTATATGCGAAAATGTTAGCAGATGAGAACAAATCAAATTCAAATGGCAAGCCGCACAAAGAATTGAATATAACAGAAGAGGACCGAGAAAAACTGTTAGAAAAGATGTTTAAACCTGATCATAAGGAAAAGCAAGTTCCAAATGGGCAAGATAAAGGTAAAGAAAATAAGAAGCCGAAAAAAGACAAAGGAAATAAACGTAATAAAGCGAACGAGAAACGAAATGATGTAAAAAATAAACTGGATGACATAGATGAACAATTAGATAAAAATTCGAAACCTGATAAAAACAATGATGTTGAATTAGATGAAGAAGATCAAGAGGTATTTGATCGGGAAGATGATGCCCCCCACAAACAAGATAAAAAGCCTGACAAATTGGGGGGAAATCCTCCCGTCAACATGGACAAGTCAAAAAGTAAAAGTCAAAAAGGTAATGGCAAACATAATGGAAATAAGAAACATTCAAAAGACTAGTGAAACGACCTACTCCAATATTTAGGTCGTTTTTTATTTTTATAAAATTTCACTTAACGGGATGACAGAACAGTTATATAATGAGTAAGAATTATGAATTTAGGGGGAAAATGAATGGTAGAGAATCAAGCTCCAAAAAAAAATAAAAAGAGCATTTGGTTAGTCGTTTCAGCTTTACTTGTTGTTCTATTAGGGGCAGTAGGAGTATTTGCATATCAAAACTTTATCTCGAATCCACTGGCACAATACTTAAGTGCAGAGAAAAAGACTTTCGAGGAAGTGACAGACTATTATGAAGAGCATTACGGTAATGCAAGTAATGTTAATGAGCGCTTATATGACGATGCGTATGAAGCCGACACTGTTATCACTGGTGATTTAAATATACCTACTAATCTCGGTTTGGCTAGTCCGACAGAGCTTAGTATGCTACAGTCACTCATTTCTTCAGCTTCTATTTCCACAAATGTAAAAGTGAATCCTGATAGTGACGAAATGTATGGTAATGTAGATATATCATTGCAGGGATCGAGTCTAGCAAACGGAGTCATATATCAAAACGATGAAATCACAGCCGCACAAGTTCCGTTTCTATATAACAAGTTCTTTGTACTCCAAAATAATAGATTTGGTGATTTTATGCGCCAATCTGGCCATTATTACGCGCCAATTGAAGAAATACCAAATTTAGTCGATATGTACCAAACAACATTAACACCAGAAGAGTCTAAAGAAATGGCAAAGGATTATTTGCAATACATTGTTGAACAACTGGATGAAGACAAGTTTGAGGTAAATAAAGGTGTTGCATATTTGGGAGAAAAATATACGAAATTGTCCGTTAACCTTGAAGAATATGAAGTGAAACAATTGTTTAAAGGATTACTCAGACAACTGAGGGATGACGATCGCTTTTGGGACTTAATGCCAAAATATCAAATGGGTGACCTTGAACAAATAAAAGAGAATTTTGAATATGTGATTGATGAAGTAGATAACTTGAAGTTCCCACAAGGTTTCACATATGAAGCGTTTCTGAAAAACGGTTTGGTAGAACATCGAAAGATTCGATTTACAGTTGGTGATGGTTCTGGTTCAGATATGATGAAAGTGAATACGACGCTATCAACGGTCATTAATGGTAAGGATGACTTCAGCTTAACACTAGACTTTGATGTACAGTCTACAGAAGAAGAAGAGCATGTGAAGTTTGTTTATAAGGAAGATGGAAAGCCACAGGGTAATGGTTACTCGGTAGCGAGGGTCATCGATTTTAGTTATGCCGATCACTATGATGACTTTGGAGCAATTATAGATGCCCAAACAATCTATGAAAACAATACGTCCGAAACATCTTTTGATGTTACCGTGAAATCTCCTTTTATGACGATGGATATTCTAAGTGGTACATTAAATACATCTGTATCTTACAACAACAACGAAGCAACGAAAGAGTTTGATTTAGGTTTACATGTTGATTTGGCTGCTCTGATGATGGGAAACGAAGATGTTGATTTTAATGTTCATTCAACAACAGATATTACCTTTACAGAACAATTAGATTTCCCTGCCATTAATGGAAGTAACTCTGTAGATGTACTTGAACTAACTCCAGCAGAAATTGACCAAATTACTCGTGAAGTAGAAGAAAATTTATATTATTACTTCGGTCGTTTTAACGGATTGTTTTAATAGACTTAGAACATAAGAAAGGAGCAGGTGAGTATGATCAAAACATTACTGTTTCATAACGTCAAACAAATCATACGACAACCTGCTCTTTTTATTTCCGTCTTGCTTTTCCCATTCCTCCTGTTAGGTTTTCTTTTTTTTGCACTTTACCAACTGACAGAAGAGAATACGGAACATATCGTAACAGCATATGTGGATGAAGATGATACCTTTTATACAAACGCAATACTTGCACAGTTGCAAGATGAGGAAGGGTTCCGCGAAGCGGTTCAACTCGTGTCTATGACAGAAGAAGAGGCTCTTACCAAACTTGATGAAAACGAAATTGTCGCTATGATTCACATTCCGGATGGATTTTCCCGTGATTTAAGAAGGGGAATCAATACACCGATTACACTAATTTCAAACGAGCAAAAACCTCTACCAGCTAGTATGATGAAAATGTTATTAACAAGTGGAGCAAACTACATTTCAGCAGCGCAGAGTGCAGTCAACACAGTGTTCGACCAATATATTGTAACAATACCTTCATCGAATGAGCGAAGGGAATTACTTCAACAAGTTATCGTTCAATATACGTTATTTGCCTTGAATCGCAATGATTTGTTTGTAGTGGAAGAGACGGAAATCGGAACAACTCTAGGATGGTATAACCATGGTACGATTGCCTATCTGTTAACGGGAATTATTGTTGCCGGTATCCTATTTCATTTTTTCATTCAACAAAATTTTGGACGAGCAATGTTGGAACGATTAAGGTCGATACATATTACAGGTCGCTCGATCTTTTATAGCCAACTGCTAACCTACTTTTTTGTTATGTTTGTGGTTTTTAATATTGTTTCTTTAGTTATTGGAAAGCATCAAACCATTGATTGGCTGTATCATAATCAATGGTGGGTTATATGTGGATTAGTCAGTTTACTAGCTGCGGTTCACTTCAGCCTATTAGATTGGCTTATACAAAATGTAGCCCAACGAACGGCTTTGTTGAGCGTAGTATTGTTCCTTGCTCTTTTTTTAAATGGGTTTTGGGTACCAGCCCTTTATCTGCCCGAATGGCTAAGAGTGGTGATGAAATTTTCACCATGGCACCAGTTATATATAGGGGTTGAATCCCTTATTCATAATGGATCGCTAGCGTCTTTTACTATCATGATTGTAATTGTTCATAGTATTATTCTCATCCTATTCGTTCATGTCCTACTCTCGGTAAAGGAGGGAAAAGATGGTTACATATCTTTCTCTTCTCATTAAAATAATTTTTCACCATCATCGAAAATTAGTTATAGCCGTTGTATTTCCACTGCTTCTTATAGGCGTAATTTTTCCTTTTGTATCGAAAACGGTGGAAAATAGTCAAATTCCCATTGGTTGGGTTGATCAGCAACCAAATGAGTTTACGAATATTATAAAAGAGCGTTTTGGTGAACATCCGCGTATCCGGCTTTTATCTCTTGAACGACATGAACTTGAAGCGGCTGTGATAAAAGGGGAAGTGGAAGGTGGATTTCTTTTTCATGAGACCTTTGAGGAAAGCATTCGAGCTGGCAAAATACGTAACCAAATCACATGGGTACGAACACCTCAATCAATACTGGACTCTTTTGCAAAGGAAAGGTTAGCGGCAGAAGTGATGCGAATATCTTTAAATAGTGAAGCTGCCAATTTTGTCGTAAACCATAAACGGGATAATGAGTGGGATACATACTTTGCTTACAGTGATCAATTTTGGGAGCCAGAGCCTTTATTCCAAATCGATATTCAACCTTTTGAGAATCAATCGAATATGGTGGAAAACAGCCAACAATCGCTAACAAAGCCAATGCTCGTTTTATATGGATTTTGGCTCTGGTATGCCTGGGTTATGTTTGCTATTCTATTCATGCCGTTACGAACATGGAGAGAGAATGGGTTAGTAACACGACTAAAGGTTACAGGTGGAAGCGTAGGAGGGTTGTATTTTATTTATTTTCTTCTGGCGGCCCTTTTTGTACTCTTACTTTTCTTCTTAGTTACAACAGTAAGTACAAAGTTTTTATTTCACTCACCGTATTCCCTGGATGATGTTTTATTAATCGGATCTACCCTTTTATTGTGGACTGGGATGATTTCTTTTGCAGCTCTGTTCTTGTTTAAGAAAAGAGGTTATATAGGATTTGTATCGTTATATTCTTTAAGCTCTTTCGTATTATCGTTATTATTAATTGCAGGAATGGAACTAGCGTGGGTTTATTACATGCTTCCTCATACGTGGTTTTTCCAATTGATTTTATAAAGTGGGGGAAATGATGTTGATCAAAGTGGATCGGATTGAAAAGAATGTAAAAGCAAAACAAATAATATGTAACATTTCAACTGAAATTCATAGAGGAGATGCAATAGGAATTGTTGGTCCGAACGGAGCGGGGAAGACGACATTTCTAAAATTGATTGCCTCTGTGATCAAGCCCGATAGCGGGTCCATTTATTTCCGAGGAGAGTCTTATCAACAGCAAGTTAAAGCATTACGTGCAACCCTCGGCTATGTTCCACAAGACATTGCTTTATTTGAAGATTTAACGGTGAAAGAACAACTTCAATTTTGGCGGAAAGCCGCCCCACGAACAAGCTCTAAACAATTTGTCCAACAGGTGATTCATCTCCTCGGGTTAGAAGAGGTTTTTCACAAGAAAGTAAAGCAATTATCCGGCGGTTGGCAGCGAAAGACGAGTTTGTGTGCTGGTCTCATTCATGATCCTGATATCATTTTATTAGATGAACCAACAGCAGGTGTTGACCTTGCAGCGAAGGACGACTTAATCCGATTGCTTCAATCGTTAAATAAGCAAGGGAAAACCGTTATTCTCATTAGTCATGAGTGGGATGTTATTGATCGACTGTGCAAACGGATTTTTATCTTAAAAGAAGGAAGATTGTTATTCGATAAAGGGATACATGGTTTGCCTGCTTTTGCACAAACTTTAAACGAAGATAATGGAGAACTGCGAAAGATTTTACGCCAACATGTCCTCCAAGAAAAAAGCCGTTAAAATACGGCTTTTTTCTTTTACTGTTGCTTTCTCCGCCTTTTATTTTGTATATTTAACCTTGAAACAATGTGGAAAGGAATTTGCCAATGTCAAAATTAAATTTGTCCCAATTTGAAAAGAAAATTGAAGTTCGAAATATTCGTTATGAAGATATTGACCAGCTCTTAGTGTTGCAACAACTAGCGTTTCCAGGAATGGAACCTTGGAAAAGAGAACACTTAGAAAGTCACTTAAACATGTTTCCGGAAGGGCAGTTTTGTGTTGAGTACGAGGGCAAAATTATTGGCAGTTGTTCTAGTTTAATTGTGAACTTTGATGAATATGATGACAAACATACATGGGATGACATTACTGATGAGGGATACATAACGAACCATGACTATGAAGGTTATAATTTATATGGCATTGAGGTAATGGTTCATCCTGAATATCGTCGGATGAAGATTGGAAATCGACTGTATGAAGCTAGAAAAGAGCTTGCTCGTAAGCTTAATTTAAAAAGTATTATTATTGGGGGACGTATTCCGAATTACCATAAATATGCCGGGGAAATGTCACCTAGAGAATATGTGGAGCAAGTAATGAGTAAACGAATTCATGACCCTGTTTTAACGTTCCAAATTATGAACGGGTTTACCGTAATGCGGATTAATCCAAATTACTTGCCAGATGATAAAGCATCGTATCAATATGCGACACTAATGGAATGGAACAATATTGATTATCGTCCTACTAGTAAACGTCATTTTAAAACATCATTTCCGGTACGAATTACCGTTGTTCAATATATGATGAAAGATATTGATTCCTTTGAGGAGTTTGCCAGACAAGTTGAGTATTATACCGACGTCGCTAGTGATTTTGGCTCAGATTTCGTTGTGTACCCAGAAATATTCACAACACAACTTATGTCATTCTTAGAAGAGAAAATTCCTCATAAAGCAATACGAAAATTAGCGGAATATACAGAAGACTATATCGAATTATTTACAGACTTGGCCGTAAAATATAATGTAAACATTATCGGCGGTTCCCACTTCGTTGAAGAGAACGATAAAATTTACAACATTGCTTACTTATTCAGAAGAGACGGAACGATTGAGAAGCAATATAAAATCCACATTACACCAAATGAACAAAAGTGGTGGGGCATTGAAACTGGTGATAAGGTTCGTGTATTTGATACCGATTGTGGGAAAATTGCAATTCAAATTTGTTATGATATTGAGTTTCCTGAACTCGCAAGGTATGCGGTGGATCAAGGGGCAAATATTATTTTTGTTCCGTTTTGTACGGACGATCGCCAAGGCTATTTACGTGTCCGCTATTGTGCTCAAGCTCGTGCAGTTGAAAATCAGGTGTACACCGTGATTGCGGGTACGGTAGGAAACTTAACACAAGTTGAAAATATGGATATTCAGTATGCCCAGTCAGGTATTTTCACACCATCTGATTTTGAATTTGCCCGGGATGGAATTGTCGGAGAGACCCATCCTAACATCGAAACAGTAGTGGTAGGGGACGTGGATGTTGAAGTATTGCGCCGACAGCGGAAATCCGGAACCGTAAGACAGTTGTTTGACCGTCGGAAAGACTTGTATGAAGTTACTTATAAAATGCAGGATGAAAGCAAATAAATGAATGCATGAATTTGTTGTTGAAGGAGTGAGGAGATGATAAATGGACAAGCGGCCATTGTGACAGGAGCATCTCGAGGAATTGGAAAGGAAATTGCCAAGCAGTTGGCTAAAGCTGGTGTGAAGCTCGCCATTATGGGAAGTTCCGATGAAATCCATAAAACAAAACAAGAACTTCAAACTTCAGGACATAATGATATCCTTTCATTTCGGGCCGATGTTAGTAAAGAAAATGAAGTTGAACATGTTGTAGAAGCCACAAGAAACGCCTTTGGTAATGTAGATATACTTGTGAATAATGCAGGAATTGGTCTATTCAAACCTGTAGAGGAGATTACGGTTGAAGAGTGGCGCAAGTTGTTTAACGTCAATGTACAAGGTGTGTTCCTTCTGACTAAATTAGTAGTCCCTATTATGAAAAAACAACAGTTTGGAACGATTATTACGATTTCCTCCGATGTAGGTAGATATTCAATACCGAAAGGATCTCTTTACGCATCTACGAAATATGCGGTACAAGGTTTCATGGGATCAGTTTCCCAGGAAGTAAGGGACCATGGTATTCGTGTTGGCACTGTGAACCCTGGTATGGTGGATACGTATTTCGCCGATACCCAGCAAGGTGAGGAAAAGAAAAAAGATTGGTTGAAAGTTGAAGACATTGCTAATGCGGTTGTTTACATGGCTTCTGCACCAAAGCACCTAGTCATTGATGAGCTTCAATTACATCCGTTAATTCAACAATACCCACGTCCTTAATAAATGAAATGGAAAAAAACTCCTTTTGTAGACAATGCCTTTGTCTATGGAAGGGGGTTTTTTTATGTTTGGCGACATAGGAAGTCACTAGTACATCTTTTTTTATCATCATATATTCATGTCAAGTTCACTATATTGTGGAAGGAAATACATGGTATAATATGGGTATATTAGTCAGAAAGCCGTGATAATATGTTAAGTGAAAAACAAAAATTAGAAACGTTAAAAACAATTGCTGAGACGTTAAATCAGTCATTGAATAAACAAGAAATGTTACAGACTGTTTTACAGCAATTCATACATATTACACACTTTGAAGCCGGTTGGATATTTTTTGAAAAAGAATCTGTGGAATTAGTAGCTAATGTTGGATTGCCGGAAGCGTTAGCCGTAAATAATAAGCAGGCAATGTGTGGCGAGGATTGTTATTGTGTATCCCGCTATAAATCACAACGTTTAACGAAAGCAACGAGTATTATTGAGTGTAAAAGGTTAGAAACGGCCATTAAAGACGGAAAATACAATACAAATGGGTATACCCATCATGCAACTGTACCATTGAAGACGCCTGAAAAACAGTACGGATTATTAAATGTCGCAACACCGAATCGAACAGAATACATTGAAGAGGAACTCAGTTTGTTAGAGGCTGTTGCGTTACAAATAGGTACAGCGTTGAGAAGGATTGAACAATACGAAAAAGAAGAAATTCGAGCTAACTATTTTGAACAACTGAATCACTTTGTTCAACAATTACGTATTGTTCGAAATGGTCACCATTTCGTATCCATTGCGGAAAAAGAGTTATCAAAAATGTTCCATGTAGAAAGCATTCACATTAAGATAACACCAATAAAAGATGAAGAATCTGACACCACCCTGATCATTCCATTTCAAAAAATAAACGGAGCATTGTTAGCAAGGCAGGATGTTGGGTTTTCTACCATTGAAAAGGAAATGTTACGGCTAGCTGTACACCATTTCGAACTTGCATATCGTGATATTCAACTTCAAGAAAAAGAAAAAGATATGGCAAGAATACAGGAACGCACGAAGCTTGCCCAAGACTTGCATGATTCTGTTAACCAATTATTGTTTTCCATCGTTCTTACAAGTAAGGCAGCTAAACAAGTGATTCAACGACCTGAAATTGATGATATTTACGAACTGTCAAGCCAAGCTTTATCCGAAATGCGAGCGCTTATTGCTGGACAGAAACCACAAGGTCTAGAAAAAGGGTTGCTAACAAGTTTAATCGAGTACGCAGAAAAACTAAAGCTATCTCCTCGGTTTCAGGCGGCTGGTACCCTTTCAATTCCGTACGCCATTGAAGAGACTTTGTATCGAATTGGTCAGGAAGCTGTTCATAATATTAAAAAGCATGCCAATACAGACTGTGTTGAATTCACCTTACATCGCTCACAGAAAGGATTTACTATGGTAATTCAGGATGATGGGGAGGGCTTTGAACTAGATCGAGTTAAGACGATTCCATCTTATGGCCTAAAAGGGATGGAAGAAAGAGCAGCTATCTATAACGGAACTGTTACAGTAAAGAGTAGTCGTGGTAACGGCACAATTGTGGAAGTTTTTATTCCCAATCGGGAGGAGACGAATAATGAAAGTTTTAATTGTTGATGACCACCAAGTCGTACGTAAAGGTCTAATATATTTCTTTCAGACGCAACGGGATATAGAGGTTGTTGGGGAAGCGGCTAGCGGCGCAGAAGCATTACAACTTTTACGGCAAGAAAGTGTCGATGTGGTGTTATTAGATGTACAAATGCCCGAGATGGACGGAATTGAGGCGACTAAACAAATTAGGAATCAATACCCAACAGTAAAAGTATTAATTTTAACAAGTTTTTCGGATTACCATTCAGTTATACCTGCAATAAAGGCAGGGGCAAGTGGATATCAACTAAAAGAAGCGGACCCGGAAATGTTAGTGGAGGCAATTCGTAAAGTATATAATGGAAAAAAAATGATTGATGAAAAAGCTGCACGTCATTTATTTCAACATGTAACAGGAACAGAAGAAGAAGAGGAAAGGACAAAGCTAAATGATTTAACAAAGCGGGAATTAGACGTCCTAAAAGTTATGATGAAAGGAAAGAGTAATAAAGAAATAGCGAAGGAATTGTATATAACGGAAAAAACGGTTAAAACACATGTTTCGAATATTTTATCAAAATTAGAAGTTCAAGATCGTACACAAGCGGCATTATTTGGAGTGAAATATTTAAAGTAACGAGTATGTAAAGTAGAGGGATAAACCCTCTACTTTTTTTACATATGAACTGCTGGAATGTCGTGGGTAATTGCATGTTCTAAATAATGAATTAACTCTTGGTGGGTGCTGACAACATGTTGTTCATCGTATCCATAATGGAAGGCGTGTAAAAACGTTTCGATTTTTTTTGAAAGGATATCATCATTCGTTCTTACCATTAGGACAAGCAGGTCATCCCACTGTCCCCACAGTGTAAAATACAGTGCTTTATCATAATCAACCATGTTCATCGCTAATCTCCCCTTAACCCAGGGTTACTTATAGTATGACTCAATGTTTTCCGTGAGTTACGTGGTCTTTCATGGTTAAGGGTAAAAATAATGGAATCATAAAAACAGCTAATTTAGTGCACATTTCTTTCTTCTGAAATGTTTAAAAAAGCATTATCTAATGTTAATGGTTTACATATTTCTTTTTTTTATGCATATATAATCCGGCGTTATTACACAAAATTGGTAACAGTTGCTGTTTTAATCAGAAGGCAAAATTGGAAAATACGTAAGAGCATAAAGGTTGTAATCTAACTCATAATAAAGATGAACACCCAACTTGGAAGGAGGAACAACATGAATAAACTTGCTCTTTTAGGGGTGTCTTTTTTAACAGCTGTAACGGTAACTGGATGTCAGAACCCTGACGATACTGGTTTGGGAGGGTATAACGATGATACAGGTGTTGAACCGACTCGTTATAACCAAAATACGGATTTAGATCCGAATCGTGATCGTGTTCGTATGAATCAAAATGAATTAGGCATGCGTAATAACGACGATTATAATAACCCTGCAAGAAATAATGGTAATAACTTAACAAACAATGGGGAAAATGATCGCAACAACATTGGAACACGTAACAACAATGCTGATGACCGATACGAAGTAGCGGATCGAGCAGCAGACCAAATTACAAACGAAATCGACGAAATTGACCGTGCATACGTTTTAGTCACAAATAACAATGCTTATGTCGCGGTAGTGATGGACAATAACAACACGACAAACAATAATAATGGGGATGAAGTGTCAGACCGATTAAGCGACCGAGTATCAGACATTGTACGCTCAACAGATCGTAATATTAATAACGTATATGTCTCCGCAAACCCTGATTTTGCGAACTTAGCGAACAACTATACAAGAGATGTTGACCGAGGTGAACCAGTTGAAGGGTTCTTTGACCAACTAACAAACATGGTTGACCGTTTATTCCCAGATCGTCGATAAATGAAGCAAGAGAACAGGGGTCTAGCCCCTGTTCTTTATTTACATTACATTCCACGTTTTCGTAAAGCACTTGTATGATGGATTTCTATTTTCACTTCAACATCGAACTCAACTTGTTTGTATTCTTCCTTCCAATTTTTCTTTACTTCGCCCCATTTTTTTGGATAGTTTTCTCGAACTTGGCGACCTATCTCAAAAATGTCGATTCCTTCTTTTTGGGATAACTCGACGACCCTTGTTACTTCCTCCTTTACAAATTTTTCTACATTATGTGCTAATTTTTCAATATTGATTTCCTGTTGATGTTTTTCTTCTATTTCATTTAAAAACGCATCTTGTTTAATTTTTATCGCTGTTTTTATTGTTCCATTTTGGATCTTTACGTCAGTTTGACCTTTTTGTTCTATGTTACGGATTGAGAACTGTTTCCCACCGATAGTAGAAGTTGTATAAGCTCCCTTTTGTATTTGACCTTGAGTATATAACCACGCCTTTGATAAATCTCTTGGTAATACTAATGCAATCTTTCCTCCGTTTATAAAGGCCATACTAACAGCACGTACCATTCCTGTTTCTCCAGCTTGTTTTAAAGTTGTTAACTCTTCAGGTGAAACGATTTCAACGACTGGTAGATAAGCATAAGTGTCGGGGTCCGTATATTTTGTGTAAAAGTCGCTTAACGTCACATTTAAATAAGTTGAAGATCGGTTAGAAAAATTTAAAAGATCTGTGATTCCTGTTGAGGATACTTTATTAAAAGGAACTTCTGAACGGATAATATCTTCTGCTTTGTTAGTAGCTAAAACGATATTAATCGTTCTTCTTAATTGAAATTGTCTTCCTAAAATATCTAAAATGTTCGCAATACTTTCTTCAGCAACTTCCATGCCGACTATAACGGTTTCTAAATGGGAAAAGAGAGGTCTTCTTGGTGATATTTCTGTGATATTCCGGTGTGCCTCCGTAATCGTTTCCCCGTTTACAGAAAAAGATGTTGTGGAGCCTTGACCAGGATTTTGTACAGAAAACAACTCAGGTGATGGCCATTGATAGGTGACACGATATCCTTCTTCCTCGCCCTTATCAATCGCCATACCTAAAATAAAGTTAATATCATCAATTTCAGTGCGGTCCCAACACCCGGTTAACATTCCTGAGACGAATATACAAATGGATAGAATTTTAATTCGTTTGCACATTTTTCATCACCTTATATCGAAGAATGAACACAATATAAAGAATGGCAGGAATGACAAGATGGAAGATGACCGAAATATAGATCCAACGATTAAATATAAAATTGATGACATCTAACGTATCGGGCAAATACATATAGCAAATAAAAAACGCACCGATAAGTATAATGATTTTGTAAATGGGCCTTAATATCTTCATTGAAAACGATTGTTTTAATGCATCCATCGTCACGTTAAAATAAATCCCAGTCACAAAAAACATTGCTCCAGCCCAAATGGTAACAAGAAATATTTCTAATCGTTCTAAAAAATCACCGAGTTGGATTAATGTAATCAGCTCAACACTAGGATAGGTTAAAAATTTCAATTCATGAATTGAATAGACACCGATTTCTTCGATAGTAATTAAACTAGCCATAAAAATGGGTACTAAAACAGCAAGTATATATCCTTTCGTTTTCTTGGATTTCTCTTCTTTATGAATGTAAGGATATAACATACCTATTAAAATGACTTGGGCAAAGTTAGTGTACGGAATAAGTACTGTATGAAATACCGGTCCCCAAGATGTTGGTATGTATGGCTTGTAATAATGAAAATCAATTTGTGGGGTAACCGCTAACATTAAAAAGAGTAAGGTAGCCAAAATTAAGATGAGCATAGATGTACTTGCCTTCCCTAATACATCGATTCCAATAGCAGAACAATAAAAAGCGATAATTAATATCATAAAAATAAGAACCCCAATGGGTGTGTTCGGTAAAAATAATGTTTTAAATATTGTGGAGCTAATTTGGGTATGAACAATAAATAAAGTGAAAAAGTACCCTACGTAACTAACTCCAATTAGGGTACCAAGTGGCTTTCCTAACAGCTTTCTTAACACTTTAACAAATGGGTCTTCTGGAAAGTGACTACTAATCTTAATAACAACAAGTAAAAGAAGGAGAGAAGCAAATATAGCAATAATGGTTGAAATCCAATAATATTGTTGAGCTCTTTCCGCCATGATCGAAGGAGCGTATACATAAAACTGAACACTAAGTACGAGCATTAATAGGCTTTGAGCTTGTCTCTTCGTTATCTTTGGCTTCTCCACCATCTTCTATCTACTCCTTCCTTTCGTTTTTATTGGCAGCATTTTTCCGACGTTTTCGCTTTAAATGTTTTTTGTCCATGATATAAGTTGGATACTTGTTGTTCCGTATATTTGGAAAACGGAAAAGTGTATCTTTCATGTCATTGACCACAAAAGGAGCATGAGGTGTTAAATACGGATATCCGAATGATGTAAGTTTCGTAAAATGTAAATAAACAAACACCATTCCCCAAACGATACCGAAAAAGCCAAATAGGCCGGCCAATATAATAAAGCCGAATCGTAAAATGCGAAACGTAATCCCTAAGCTGTAATTCGGGATTATAAATGAACTAATCGCAGTAATGGCTACGATAATAATCATTAAGGGACTGACAAACCCTGCGTTAACCGCTGCTTCCCCAATAACAAGAGCCCCAACAATACTTACTGTATTTCCAATCGGTTTCGGTAGCCGCAAACCGGCTTCTCGTAAAAACTCAAACGTAATTTCCATTAAAAGCGTTTCAATAATGGCAGGATAAGGCACTGATTCTCTTCCGGCAGCAATACTCAATGCCAATGGTGTCGGTATCATTTCTTGATGGAATGTTGTTAACGCAATATACATTGCGGGTAGTAGTGCCGCTGAGAAAATTGCGATATATCGTAGTAACCGCAATAAAGTCCCTATGTAAAATGTGTCATAATAATCATCCGGTGATTGAAGTAAGCTAAACAAACTTACCGGCCCGTATAGAGTGAACGGAGTTCCATCCACGACAATTCCTACTCTTCCTTCTAGTAAATTGCCACAAAGCTTATCTGGTCTTTCCGTATATCCAAGTAATGGCACAATGGAATAAGGTACATCTTGTAAATATTCATTTAATACATTACTTGATATAATGGAATCTGTTTTTATTTTATTAATTCGCTTAATGACCTCGTCAACGATTTCAGGATTTGCGAGTCCGTCTAAATAAACGACAGCAATTTTTGTTTGGGTCATTTCTCCTTTGGTAAACTCTCGTATTTTTAAGTCATTCGTTTTCAATCTTTGCCTTATTAGGGCTAAATTCGTTTCAATTGGTTCAATGAAACCTTCTCTTGGTCCTTTAACTGTTGATTCTATATAGGGCTCTTCGATAGCCCTTTTATCCGGTTGAAAAGCGTCCAATAAATACACCGTTTTTTCTCCGGCGATAAATAACGCACACTTTCCTAATATCATCCCTTGTACAACTTTACTTAACTCTTGTTGTGTATCGTACTTAAACGGAATTGAATTGGAGCTGCTATTCTTATTTTTCTCTTTGCTGGATTGCTTTGCTAATGTTTGAATAATCTTATCTGTTTCTTTTGTGCTCGTAATGTTACGTAAAAAGGTGATACAAAATTGATTATTAATATGATGAATTTCGAGGTCGTCAGTATCTCGAAAGTATGTATTTTGTAAAACCTTTATATTTTTGTCAATTTTTTTTGAAACGGAAACTTTTTCAATCGGTTTTTCGCTTACATATTGGTCCTCAAACTTTTCTTTCTTTTTGAACCAATTGGGCAACATACACATTTCCTCCAACAAGATGATGTTTTTATGTTACCCAAATGAATGTAATCTAGACATGTTGTGTTATATTAGGAATTTTTTACTACTGAATGGAAAAACACCTCCAATAGAAGGTGTTAAATTTTTTCGAGTTTGATTTTCAGTATTCCGTTTTCGTATGATGTTTTTGTTTTATCTTTTACTGGGGACGGTAGTGTGACAGTATGTTGGAACGACTTTGTTGTAGTTTCGAGCTTTCTGCCATTCTTCTCTTCCACTTCTAATTTAGTTTCCAGCTCTCCTTTTATCGTTAGCACGTGACCATCAACGGTTACGGATACATCCTCTTCCTTATCCAAACCTTGTATTTGTAATGTGACAATAATGTTATCGTCATCTTCTTGAACATCAATTCGTTCAAAACCAAAGTTGTTCTTGTTCATCGTTAACTGTTCAAATTGTGAAAAAAATTGATGAAAGTCTCTTTGTATTTTGTCTAATTGACGAAAGAAGTCATGAGGAATAAGAGACATTTCAAGCCCTCCTTTGTCTATTTTTTAAAACAATTTCCCTCGTTTCATCAAATTCACGTATTCTCTTTCATACTATTATAAAAAACAAACTTTTAGGGGTGAGGGCATTGTCCCAAGTAGAGTATAAAAGATTGGAAAGGGCAATTGAGGAAATTACCGAAATTGCTGAAGGGTTTGGGCTTGATTTTTATCCGATGCGCTACGAAATATGTCCATCGGATATTATTTATACGTTTGGGGCCTACGGTATGCCGACACGATTTTCTCACTGGAGTTTTGGGAAGCAATTTCACAAAATGAAGTTACAAGAAGAATTAGGTTTAAGCAAAATTTATGAGCTCGTCATTAATTCCAATCCATGTTATGCATTTCTGTTAAATTCGAATACTTTAATTCAAAATAAGTTAATTATTGCTCACGTATTAGCCCATAGTGACTTTTTCAAAAACAACTTTCGGTTTCAAAACACAGGTAAGGATATGGTGGAAAGTATGGCCGCTACAGCTGACCGGATTAAAGCATACGAAGAGAAATACGGCCGATATGAGGTGGAAAAATTCCTTGATGCCATCTTAGCTATTCAAGAACATATTGATCCTTCTTTAATGAGAAAGTGGGATAGAGAGGAAGACGTTGTCAAATCCCCTGTTCCCCGCCAAAAACAATCCCAATCTGATTACGATGATCTATGGATATTAGATCATGATAAGGTAGAGGAACATGATAAAAAAGTAGAACGGAAGATTCCACCAAAATCTGAGAAGGATATATTATTATTTATCGAAGAATATAGCCGAGAGCTAGATGAATGGCAACGGGATATTTTAACAATGATGAGGGAAGAAATGCTTTATTTCTGGCCTCAGCTTGAAACGAAGATCATGAACGAAGGTTGGGCTTCGTACTGGCATTCAAGAATTTTACGGGAGATGTATTTAGACGAAAGTGAACTGATTGAATTCGCGAAGCTCCATTCCAGTGTCATCCAGCCATCTAAAACGTCAATCAATCCATATCGATTAGGGATTACCATCTTTGAAGATATTGAGGAGCGGTACAATAATCCAACGGAAGAAATGAAACGACAGGGGGTTACACCAAACTCAGGACGAGAGAAAATCTTTGAAGTGAGGGAAATTGAATCCGACATCTCGTTTATCCGCAATTACTTAACAAAAGATATTGTCGCACAAGAAGACTTGTATCTCTTCCAAAAGCAAGGGCGAGATTATAAAGTAGTGGAAAAGGATTGGACCGAAGTCCGGGATCAGCTTATTACGATGCGGGTCAATGGAGGATATCCATACATTACAGTAGAAAATGGAGACTACCAAAGAAATGGAGAATTGTATTTGAAACACCACTACGAAGGAACAGAGTTAGATCTTAACTATTTAGAAAAAACGATGCCTTATATTCATCAACTGTGGGGACGCACCGTCCATCTGGAAACCGTTGTGGAAGGAAGAAATGTGCTGTATTCAAGTGATTCTGATAAAGTGAAGAAGCGTTATTTGTAGGCTGCCTGAAGGGCAGCTTTTTTTGTATTTCGAAGGGGACTTGTGAAGCATTGATTGTTGAAGAAAGAAGAGTAGATTCTTTTGTGAGTTTGTTATTCATCTAACGAGGCAGGTTTAGTTTAATAAGAGAAAATAATAGAGGATGCAGCACAAAACTGCATCCTGTAAGCCTTACTCCAGCGTTCCTTTGTAATTGTATCGTTACATATGTTTTTTATGACCAAGCCTCTTTTAAAAGATTTACACCTAACTGGATTTCCTCACACGCAAGATTACTGAACCCTAGTTTAATAATTGGATCATCAGAAAGATTTTTTATGTAATAAATAGAGGTAGGATACACCTTAACACCAAAATAGGAAGCTTGTTCAATTAGCCATTCCTCTGAACGATTTAGATGTATCTTAACTAGTAGGTACAAACCAGATTGCTCCCCAATAATAGAGATATTTTGTTTGAATTGTTTTTTTAATTCTGAAACTAAGCATTGCATTTTTCGTTTATAAACAAGACGCATTCGTTTAATATGGCGAATCCATTCTCCATCTTCCATAAATTTAGCCATTGTAAGCTGGTTAAGAAGTGAAGTGGTACTCTCAAAATGAAGAAATTGATTTTTATAACGCTTTAAAAGTTTTTGTGGCAAAACCATATAACTTAAACGGATTCCCGGGAGAAAGGACTTTGAGAAATTCCCTAAGTAAATGACTCTTGTTGAATCAATGGATGCCAGTGCTGGAAATGGTTGTTGCGTATAGCGAAATTCACTATCATAATCATCTTCAATAATAAAACCATCATTCTTGTTAGCCCAATGAATTAACATTTGCCTTTGTTGGATAGACATGCTTACTCCCATTGGACTTTGATGGGAGGGTGTTACATAGATTAACCTTGGAGTAATTTGTTCTAATTTTGAGAAATCAGTACCTGATTTATATACTGGTAAAGTTTCAAACGAGAAATTGTGAAATTGAAAAGCCTCCCTTGCTCCATCATAACCTGGGTCCTCTACAATAATGCTACTGAAATTATCCTTCAGAATTTGTCCGAGATAAATTAACGTTTGTTGGGTACTACTGCCTATTATAATTGCATTTGGATCTGTTTTTACTCCCCGAGATTGGAATAAATATGTAGCGATTTGTTCACGCAAGCACAGTTCACCAAAGGGGTCCCCGTATCGATAACTCTCCTGTAATGTTAAAACTTGGTTTGCTATTCTTCTCCAAATTTTCAGGGGAAAATTGATTTGATCTACGGCTCCTGCTCGGAAATCGATTTGGGCTGGTGTCACAGACTTTGTTTGCTTTTTATTAGGAAGTAGAACTGAGGCATTTTGAAATAAAAGTGGATCTAATTCATTTACAAAATACCCTTTTCGACCTTCTCCACGGATATAACCTTCAGCTACAAGCTGCTCATAAGCCATTAATGTCGTATTGCGGCTTACTTGAAGGGAATCTGCAAGTTGGCGAATGGATGGCAGTGGGTCACCAGCTAGTATGTCACCACTTTCTATAAATATTTTAAACTGCTCGTAGATTTGTTTGTACTTGGGAGAGTCATCCTTAAATGCAAAAATGGCATTTTTCATTGGCGATCACCTTTGACATGTAAAATTATTAATAATTGTACCTTTTTTAATGTCAGTTTGCATAATAGAATAACTCATATAGAACATAAAATTGTAAAAAAAAGCAGCTAGCCAGATTGCAAAGGCTTTATCATGGAGGGGTCTAATCAAGTATATACGAAAGGAAGTATTGGATAGATGACAACATTTATTTTCTTTGTTTTGGTGTTATTTTTAACGTCAGGTCCAGCTGTATTTTTAACAATTACTAAAACAGTAACAGGTGGAGTTCCAAGTGGTTTGGAAAAGCCGTTGGAATGCCTTCTATTGGTTTAGGATTAAGATTAGCTTTTCAAACACAAGAATAATCATTAGATTTCCACCTTCTGGATGTGAAGAGGAAACCATCTTGAATCTTCTTCAAAGGGTAAGAAAGAACATAGATAAAACGGTAATTTGTAAAAAAAGGCAACAAGAAATATTGATTATTTAAGGAGCGAGATATTGAAATGACGATAAAAATAATTAAGTGCAAACGTGATGATTTACATATACTCCAAGATATAAGTATTGAGACTTTCAACGATACATTCAAAGGTCAGAATTCATCTGAAAACATGAAAGCTTATTTGGAAAAGGCGTTTAATTTTAAACAGTTGGAAAAAGAATTATCCAATATTTCTTCGCAATTCTTTTTTATTTATTTTAATAATGAAGTCGCTGGATATTTAAAGGTCAATACCAATGATGCTCAGTCTGAAGAAATGGGTAATGAATCGCTTGAAATCGAGAGAATTTATTTAAAAAGCAAATTTCAAAAACATGGGTTTGGTAAATATCTGCTAAATAAAGCAATGGAAATTGCGATTGAACATAATAAAAAGAAAATCTGGCTAGGCGTATGGGAAAAAAATGAAAATGCTATTGCTTTTTATAAGAGAATGGGGTTTGTTCAAACTGGATCCCACTCTTTTTATATGGGGGATGAAGAACAAACCGACTATATAATGATCAAAAAACTCAAATGATTTTTTGAAAGGTGGATTATCATGTTTATTCCTAAACATTTTAAAGTAACTGACTTTGATGAAATTAGAGAATTTATTATGATGAATTCTTTTGGAACGATTGTAACGACAAAACAAGGTAAATCTATTGCTACCCATTTGCCTTTGGAGTTACATAATCACGGGGATGAATACTTTATATCTGGACATATGGCTTATGCGAATCCTCAATGGAGAACGTTCGAGGATCATAACGAAAATGCACTTATTATGTATCAAGGTCCACATGCTTACATTTCATCATCGTGGTATAAGTCTGAAAATGTACCAACATGGAATTATCAATCACCCATGTATATGGAACAGCTAGTATTATGAGTGAACAAGAATTGGAAGAAGACCTAACACTACTATTACAGAAATATGAAAAGCATCGTAGGAATCCAGTTTTATGGGAGAAACTTTCTTCACAAACGAAAAAACAAATCAAGGGTATTGTTGGTTTTAAAATTAAAGTGCAAGAAGTCCAAGCTGCTTATAAACTAAGCCCAAATAGAAATGAAGAAGACTACCACAACATCATTGATAAATTATATGAGGAAAAAGATTTAAATTCTAAGGCATTAGCAGAAGTTATGAAGAAAAGAGAGTGATTATAAATTAGCTTAATATGATTATAGAAGGAGAACTATATATGAAAAATCCGTAAATCGTTTTATGGATAGAAAGTGAGCTAATTGAATTCGCGAAGCTTCACTCAAGAATAATTCAGTCATCGAAGACATCAATTAATCCTTATTGTCTCGGTATTACCATCTTTGAAGATATTGAGGAGCGGTACAATAATCCAACGGAAGAAATGAAACGACAGGGGGTTACCCCAAACTCAGGGCGAGATTATAAAGTAATCGAAAAGGATTGGACCGAAGTTCTGGATTAGCTTATCACCATGCGGGTCAATGGAGGATATCCATACATTACAGTAGAAAATGAAGACTACCAAAGAAATGGAGAATTGTATTTGAAACACCACTACGAAGGAACAGAGTAAGATCTTAACTATTTAGAAAAAACGACGCCTTATATTCATCAACTGTGGGGACGCACCGTCCATCTGGAAACCGTTGTGGAAGGAAGAAATGTGCTGTATTCAAGTGATTCTGATAAAGTGAAGAAGCGTTATTTGTAGGCTGCCTGAAGGGCGGCTTTTTGTTTATTGAACGGGGCCGAGAAGTTTGGAATAAAGAAGAAAATGTGTTTTTTGAACAAACAGTACACCTTAATTGTGATAGAATGTTTTGTTTAAACAGTAGTAGTATATTTTCACGGAGTGATTTAGGTTTAATCATAATTTCAGTTCATTCTGTTTTAATTCTCGAAATAAATCGTTGACACTGAAAATAAAATTATGATATTATAAAATATTTGCTAAAATATTTTAAATGTGTTAAGCTTAAGCAGGTTACCATATATGGAGGTGGATAATTTGTTGCAAGTTGGCGATAACATCGTTTATCCAATGCACGGGACAGGTACAGTTAAAGCTATTGAAGAAAAGGAAATCTCGGGGAAAAAACAACAGTATTATGTTATAAACATGTTAATTAGTAATATGCAGGTCATGATTCCCACGGATAAAATAGTGAGCTCAGGTATACGCCCAGTTACTGACATAATGGCATTAAAACACATTATACACATTTTTCAACATGGAGAATCAGATAGATTATTACCGTGGAAACAGAGGTTTAAAGTGAACACGGACAAAATAAAAACGGGTAAAATACAAGAAGGTGCTGAAGTTGTACGTGATTTACTGCGTATGAAGAAAGAGAAAGCACTTAATACAAGCGAAAAAAAAATGTTGGATAACGCACATGAATTTTTAATTAGTGAACTGAAATTAATTAAAGGGATTACTGAAAATGATATAAAGGGTTTTTGTTAAGGCTATTTTTAGGTCATGTCTTATATCTCCCTAAAAATAGCCTGATTTTTTCGGAATAAGTCAAACATTTCAAGGACAACGAAATTCAACTCACTTTAAGAATTATTAACCTCTTTTGTTATGTCTACACTCTGGATGTAGGGTGAAAGATACAGAATCTTTCATTGTTATGGAATTACAACATTCAACAAACGGTGGCATTACTGGAACAACGGTAATGCTTTTTTTGTATTGAAGTAAAATGACAGGTTTCTTAAACGGGTTTATTTCATAATAATCAGTTGAATAATACCCTCCCCATTTCTATGTGCTAAAATATAAAAAAGAATATATGAAAGGGCGGGAAACATGTCGAGAGGTGAAAAAATACTTCAAGAACAATATGGAACAACAAAGAAAGCAGCCTCATTTTATGAAAACCAAATGCTGAATTACGTAAATGAGGAAATGGCAGAGTTTATATCAAAGCAAGGAATGGTATTTATTGCAACCGCTGATTCAAGTGGTAACTGTGATTCTTCTTTTAGAGCTGGCTCAGCAGGTTTCGTACGGGTTATTGATGAAAAAACATTAATATATCCCGAGTACAAAGGAAATGGTGTTATGGCAAGTTTAGGAAACATAATTGAAAATCCTCATATAGGGTTAATGTTTATAGATTTCTTTGAGCAGAACATTGGATTACACGTCAATGGTAAAGCCTCTATAATAGAAAATAAGGAATTGACTTCACTAAACATGATACAGAAGATGGTTGATGATATTAAAGAAAAAGAAGGGAATAAACCAGAACGTTGGGTAGTTATCAGAGTTGATGAAGCGTATATCCACTGTTCAAAACATATTCCAAAGCTAAAACAGATGGACAAAAAAATTCATTGGGGAACTGATGATGAGAAACAAAAAGGTGGAGATTTTTTTAAAGTAAAACAAAGAAAAAATTTTTAAATATGTTTTTATATTATAGAAATGTATTCCTTTACGATTTATTAAAAATCAAGATGGATCCTTTATCTTAACATTAAAAGAAAACTACAATGTACCAGTAAACAATAAACGAAATATGTGCGAACTAACCTATAATTGTATATAATACGGAATAAGAATAGTAGAAAAGGAGAAATGTCTTAAATGAGTTCGGATGATAGGGTGGTTTCTAAACTATACAGAAGGATTATCACCGCCGATGAAATCAAAGCGATTTGGTTATATGACAAGCTCGACGACAACATGAAAAGGGCAATTCGATACAAGTTAAGGCAAAATGGATCTTCAAATGCTTCCAAGATATTAAGGAAAATTCATTAGATGACGTGAAAAATGATATTACAAAGTAATGTGGTCGCCACCTGATAGATATTACGTGATAAACGCAACGGAAAGATAACGAGTGTGTGCTAGTAATGAATGAGTCTTTTGATACCCGGACGGATGGGGAACCTAGTGACAACCGTTAAGGAAAATTACTAATAGTATAAGAATAAGTGGGAAGTAATGCATGTGATTTCCTCCAATTTTCTTTTTATCATATCTATTTGAGGATTTTCTAAAATATTTCTAGAAAAAATTTATAACCACCCCCAAAAAAGACAAGAAAACTACGAACTTTATACACAACAGGAAATAATCTTTATTGATTTTTAGATATTTTTAACCATAATGGTGCTAACTAAATATTGATAAGGGCAAACCTAGCGAAAGTTAGGGACGCAAAGCTATAGGGACTAAAGTCGTTAGACGATGTCAGCCAGCTACCGTTTGTACAAGACACACCTTGTTTAAAACGGGGTGTGTCTTTTGTTAGACGTTGTTGAGAGGAGTGAAGAGATGATGAAAAGTACACTAATGATTTCTACGCTGTTTATTATTATGTTAACGGCTTGTGGAGGTGGGGAAAAAAGCGACCAGTCACTAAATGAGGAGCAACCCCCACAACAGGAACCCAGCGGGGACCAGCCAGAACAATTGGCTATGTATGAATCTGACCAACTTACAGTTTTTGAAACAACTGGTTGGGAAATTACTGATGAAAAATTAGCTTCCAATCGTTTAAATGTTATGTTGAATGGTGACAAGGTTAAAGCAATTTTAACGGTAGTACCAAACGAAAAATCGTTTGATGAAGTAAAACAAGAGTTGAAAACAGGAGCAGGTGATGTAGAAATCATCCAGGAAGAAGATAATTATTTATCGTTTCAGTCAAAGCGGAACGAAAGTATAAAAACTGAGGTTTATTTAAGAGAAGAACATAATAATGTTTACGTGTTTACTTTTATGGTTCCTGTAACGGAATACGAGGCAAACAAAGAAAAAATCGAAAAATTATTAAACAATATTTCCATATAAGGGGAGGATAAAAAATGAAAAAACAATTATTAAGTGTAACGTTGAGCGCAGGGTTAGTTTTAGCAGGTGGACAAGCTTTTGCAGATGAACATGATGAGGTAGTTGATCCAAACTCAGACTTATACGATACAACACGTTTAATGGAGGAAGTGGAGTACGAGTTGACAGAAGATAGTGGGGACAAAGCTTTACTCCAAGATGAATATGCGGATGACCGTCTAGATGAGTCTGAGCTAGCAATTGAAACAGGTGATGAAGAGAAGGCGGAAGAGTTATTAGAAGATTATAATGAACACCTAGAAGAATCTGAGAGAAAGCTTGAAGAAGCGAAAGAAGAAGGAAAAGACGTTACAGAGATAGCAACAATTGTTGCGGTAAAGAGTAAAGAACGGACAGAGCGTTTAACAGCGTTATTAGAACGTGAAGATCTCCCGGCAGAAGCTAAACAGGGAATTTCAAAAGCTATTGAAAACCAAGAAAAAGCATCGGAAAAGTTAGCAGAAGCTTTGCAGAAAGCTGAAAAAGCTAACCAAAAAGGTGAAAAAAAGGAAAACGATGCACAGGAACGTGTAAATGACGCAAAACAACAAGGGGAAGAGAGAAAGAACGAAGCTCAGGAACGTGTAAATGACGCAAAACAACAAGGGGAAGAGAGAAAGAACGAAGCTCAGGAACGTGCAAATGACGCAAAACAACAAGGGGAAGAGAGAAAGAATGAAGCTCAGGATCGTGCAAGTGGCGCGAATGAAAAGGCTCAAGGGCAAAAAGAGAATCATGCAAACGATGTAGATTCAGCCGAAGAACAAGAAGTTGAAGAAAGTGAAGGGGAAGTTCAGGGACGGGAAAGTAGTAACGAGGCTCAGAAACCTGAGAAAGCTAATGTTGCAGGAGAACAAGGGCAGAACAAACGTAACAATGCTTCTAACGGTAGACAATAAGTAACGAAATTCGCATATGGAAACATATGCGGATTTATTTTTGAGAAGAAATTTCTAGGGTATTGAGAAACGGTGTAACAACCCAATGGAACAAATGTGAAGGGTCTGTACTAAAGCCATGTGTAAAGCCCTCAAATAGAACCTCCTTATTTTCCCCTACACTTCCCTCTACAAAAAAAGGTCATAAAAAGCGGGTTTCATGGAAATGTATAAAGAAAACAGGTATAAATACCTATATATTAAGGGGGTATTTGACATGTTAGTAGGCAAAAAACACTAGGTCATTTATTGTGTTTATGTTATATTGGAATTTGTCAGGTTAATTGATAAGGGCAAACCTACAGAAATGTTGGGACGCAAAGCTACAGGGGCTTAGGTCGAAACAGACTATGCTAGCCAGCTGCCGTTTTGTGAAGGCACACCAAATAAACGGTGTGTTTATTTTTATTTCTAAAACTGTAAAACTACAGAAAAAATGAGCCATTAGTGAGGTTGATATATATGATTTCGTTCCGTAATACTGCAAGGAAGGTTCCGGCAGTTTCTTGGTTAGTAACTATAGTGGTGTTTATAATGCCGATATTTTTAGACAACTTTAGGTTTAATTCAGAGTTAGTGTGGTTTATCCATGTCATCCCCGTATATTTACTGGCATATTATTTTGGAATAAGAGGAGGGGTAATTGGAGGGTTTATAAGCTTAATTTCTCATCTCTTTTGGGAATGGCTAATGCATCCTGGAGCTTTTTCAAGAAATATAGAAGATATTACAATTATGATTGCAGAAGCAATGGTATTATTGTTTATTGCAATAAGTACGGGAATGTTAGCTGAAATCCTCAGCAAAAATGAACGCAAACTCAGAGGGGTAAATGAGGAGTTACTTAAGACGATAAAAAGACTAACTGAAAGTGAAACAAAGTACCGTACTTTAATTGATAATGCTCATGACTTAATACTGTTAATTGAATTAGATCAAACTGGAAAAGCTCGCCGTATTGTTGAGGCTAATCATAAGGTAGCCGAAGTTTCGGGGTATAGCTTAGAGGAACTCTATTCTTTGGATCCCTCTGCACTTTTAGATGAAAAAACAAAAGTGAAAAGGTTACCAAAATTACGAAAGAAGTTAAGTGAAGATAAGTCGCTTGTTATGGACGTAAATTTAGTGACCAAAAACGACGAAGAGTTACCATTTGAGTTTAGCAGTCGCCCGTTATTGATTGGTCATAAAAAAATGGTTATGACTGTAGGTAGAGATATTTCAAAAAGGAAGAAAAAAGAGGATAATCTTAAGCAGATCGCATATGTTGACACATTAACAGGCTTACCGAATCGAGAATTTTTTCTGGGTTATATAAAGAAATCCTTGTCACGTGCAAGAAGAAAAGAACAGTTAATGGGTCTAATGTTTATTGACTTAGACGGATTTAAGCAAGTAAATGATGAGCTTGGACACGACGTTGGAGATAACTTATTAAGGCAAGTAGCAGAAAAACTAGAAAAATCTGTTCGAGAAGAAGATACTGTTTCCCGGATTGGGGGCGATGAATTTATCGTCACCTTAGAGGATTGTAATAAGAAAGAAGTTGAAAACATTGCAAACAAAATTCTTAAAACCTTTAAGAATCCGTTTCCAGTCCTATCAAATGAAGATATTACAGTTACTCCGAGTATCGGTATAAGCATATATCCATTAGATGGTGAGGATTATGTTACCCTCATTAAGAAAGCAGATCAGGCAATGTATAATGCCAAAGCTCATGGGAAATATTCGTATAGGTTTTATAATGAAATTTGATGGAAGAGAAACACCAAAGTTATTTGTTTTGATAAATAGAAGGTATCATCTTTTCTAAATCATAATATAAATGTATATGTAGAGGTTTGTTTTTGATGATGAACAAGTATTTGTGAGCTGCCCATAGTGGCAGCTTTTTTGTGAATGATAGAGAATGTAAATCTTACTATAACGCTCTTGAAGATGACTTTTCATTCATGTTATATTTTTGATATCGATATTCGATATTGATTTTCGATTTTGGTGTAAGGAGGTGTTATTCAGTGGAGGATAAGGTTGTGCGCAAGCTCTTTTTAGGCTTTATCCAAATTCATATTTTACACCATGCAAAAGAGCATCCAATTTATGGATCATGGATGCTTGAAGAACTAAGGGAACATGGATATGACATAAGCGCTGGTACCCTTTATCCAATTCTACATTCTATGGAAAAGGAAGCACTTCTCACGAAAGAGGAAAAGAATGTAGACGGGAAAATTCGCAAGTATTATACCACGACGGACAAAGGAGAAAAGGTGTTAATTGAAGCTAGAAAAAAAGCCTTTGAACTGTTTAAGGAAATCAAAGATTAAAAGAGGTGAAAACTTTGTCTCAGAAAAGAAATACAAGTTTAAAATCATTGTTAGAACTTTTACTCGTCTCCACTAGATTAGGGTTCACATCCTTTGGTGGGCCTATTGCCCATTTAGGATATTTTCACGAAGAATATATCCGGAGAAGAAAATGGATGGATGAGAAAACGTATGCCGATCTCGTTGCTTTATGCCAGTTCTTGCCTGGTCCTGCTAGTAGCCAGGTAGGGATGGGAATCGGAATAATGAGGGCAGGGGCGATTGGTGGTGTCATTTCCTTTATCGGATTTACCCTACCTTCCGTTATCGCCTTAATTGCTTTTGCATTAATTCTTCAAGGGTTAAATGTTGATGATGTAGGTTGGATTCATGGATTAAAAATTGTAGCAGTTGTTGTTGTCGCACACGCAATTTTAGGGATGGCAAATAAACTTACTCCTGATCTTACGAGAAAAGCAATCGCATTATTTGCTTTAGTGATCGCACTTACGTGGCAAACAGCTTTTACACAAATCGGAATCATTCTTATATCGGCATTTATCGGTTATGTAATCTTTAAAAATCATAAAGATACTGATCATACGGAATTAAACTTTCCTATTTCAAAACGTTTTGCTGTTGTGAGTTTAACATTGTTTTTTGGATTATTAATTTTACTCCCAATTTTACGAGAAATGACATCCTTAAATTGGTTGGCAATGTTTGATAGTTTTTATCGTTCTGGTTCATTAGTATTTGGTGGTGGGCACGTCGTTTTACCCCTTTTAGAGCGAGAGTTTGTACCAACTGGTTGGCTTAGTGAAGAGGCCTTTCTTGCGGGGTATGGTGCTGCTCAGGCTGTACCAGGTCCACTGTTTACTTTCGCAGCATACTTAGGCGCGGTCATTAATGGTTGGCAAGGCGGGCTATTAGCTACAATTGCGATTTTTTTACCTGCTTTTTTATTAATTTTTGGTACATTGCCATTTTGGAACTCTTTGCGTAGTAATCCGAACATAAAAGGAGCATTAATGGGGGTCAATGCTGCTGTTGTTGGTATTTTGATTGCAGCATTTTATCAGCCAATCTGGACGAGTTCTATTTTGCGTCCAATAGATTTTGCGTTCGGTGCTATTTTGTTTAGTATGTTAGTGTTTTGGAAATTGCCACCTTGGATGATTGTGTTAACAGGTGCCATTGGTGGACTTTTCATGACATTCATTTAATGAATAGCTAGGAAATAAGCTACCTTGCGAGGTAGCTTGACTCATGTTAAACGACATTTCAGGAATAATAGCAGCAAAGGAATTGACGTTTTTATATAAGTCTTTTATTATATAAGCGATTAGTTATATACTTTATCTCTCACTAAGATGGGGGTGTATAAATGAGATTTGAACAATTAATCGAGATAGATGATGCTGCGGCTGCGATAAAGTTATTAGGGGACAAAACCCGACTAACAATGGTAAAAATTTTAGATGAAAATGAATGCTGTGTATGTGAATTTGTAGAATTATTTGAAATGAGTCAGCCAGCCATTAGTCAGCACTTGAAAAAATTGAAAACTATCGGGCTTGTTAATGAAACAAGAAAAGGACAGTGGATTTTCTATTCCTTAAATAAAACGAGTAACGTATATCCTCTTATTAAAAGTTTATTAGAACATATACCGAATCAACGAAATAAGTTGGAAGATCTTATGAAAAAGGGACTTAGAATTACATGTAAATAAAGTGGAGGTAAACCAATTGACACAACTTATATTGGCAACTGTAATTTTTATTGCAACATTGATTTTAGTCATCTGGCAACCTAAAGGTCTCTCAATTGGCTGGTCGGCTTGTGGAGGGGCAATCGTTGCTTTAATGGTAGGCGTTGTAAACTTTAGTCATGTCATTGATGTGACAGGTATTGTTTGGAATGCAACATTAGCTTTTATTGCCATTATTATTATTTCTTTAATCCTCGATGAAATTGGATTTTTTGAATGGGCAGCTTTACATATGGCTAGAGCCGCTAAAGGACACGGGGTTCGCATGTTTGTGTATGTATCAATATTAGGGGCAATTGTAGCCGCCTTTTTCGCTAACGATGGAGCTGCGCTCATTCTAACTCCGATTGTTTTAGCTATGGTAAGGAATTTGAATTTTAGTGAGAAAATGATTTTCCCTTTTATTATTGCAAGTGGTTTTATAGCCGATACGACGTCGTTGCCACTTATTGTTAGTAACTTAGTAAATATAGTATCAGCAGACTTCTTTAAAATTGGATTTGTGGAGTATGCTTCCAGAATGGTTATACCTAATCTTTTCGCGTTAGTAGCAAGTATTACTGTCCTATATTTATATTTTCGTAAGAGCATTCCGCGTAATTATAAAATGGATAACTTGAAAACGCCAAATGAAGCAATACGGGATCACAAAATGTTTCGAATGTCATGGTTTGTACTTTCGATACTATTAATCGGTTATTTTGTAAGTGAGTTTTTCCATATCCCTGTATCCATTATAGCTGGCGTCATTGCCGTTTTCTTCTTAATGATGGCGAGAAACAGTCCAGTTGTACAAACGATACAAATTCTTCGAGGAGCCCCTTGGGCAATTGTGTTCTTTTCTATTGGAATGTATGTGGTCGTTTATGGGCTACGTAATGTTGGGCTAACCTCTGTGCTAGCAGACTTAATCCAATATACGGCTGATCATGGATTATTCGCCGCAACAATAGGGATGGGTTATATTGCTGCGATTTTGTCATCAATTATGAACAATATGCCAACAGTAATGATTGATGCACTGGCGATAGCTGAAACGAATACCGATGGAGTGATTCGGGAAGCATTGATTTACGCGAATGTAATTGGTTCCGACCTTGGTCCGAAAATTACACCAATCGGTTCATTAGCAACCTTATTATGGTTACACGTTCTTTCGCAAAAAGGTGTGAAGATATCGTGGGGAACGTATTTTAAAACAGGAATTATTTTAACGATTCCGACCTTGTTTGTAACCTTATTAGGCTTATATATAACCTTACGCTTCATGTAACGAGTTAACATAAAAATTTAACTGCAACAAAGGAGAATGAATATGTCAAAAAAATCAATTTATTTCTTATGTACTGGTAATTCTTGTAGAAGTCAGATGGCAGAAGGATGGGCGAAACATTATCTTGGAGATGAGTGGGATGTAAAGAGTGCAGGGATTGAAGCTCATGGATTGAATCCGAACGCTGTGGAAGCGATGAAAGAAATTGGGATTGATATCACGAACCAAACGTCCGACATTATTGATTCAAAGATTTTAAACAATGCAGATTTAGTTGTTACCTTATGTGGTGATGCGGCAGACAAATGCCCAACAACTCCCCCACATGTAAAACGTGATCATTGGGGCTTTGACGACCCAGCAAAAGCAGAAGGAACGGAAGAAGAGAAATGGGAATTTTTCCAGCGAGTACGTGATGAAATCGGAGGCCGTATCAAACGTTTTAAAGAAACAGGGGAATAAATGAAAATGCCTCTTATAATCATTAAGTTGTATCTTATGTAGTAGTTCCCAAGTTTCATGTAACTTTATGTAAATATGTCAATTAACTAAAAACCAACATTGAGAGATGTTGGTTTTTTAGTTGAAAGAAAGATGGAGGGAAAGTAAGTATATTAGGATTAGAGATTTGCTTACGTTTAATCTATAATAAATCGTTTAATTCGGTATCTGAATATATAGAAACTAATACTACCGCTTTCTGATTACCAACATTTTTCACAAAGTGTGGCACACTTGCATTCCAACTAAAGGAATCACCACTTTCTGCAATAATAGAGTCTTCTCCTTGTTCAGCAAGGATTTTTCCTTCTAACACTAAATGACATTCTTCTCCTTCGTGGGCATGTGGTTCTCCTATTGTTGCTCCAGGAGGGAATTCTACAATCATCATTCTCAAACCACCCTTAGAAGTAAGATGCTCAATCTTTAGGTCATTAAAAGTTGATTTTGATCTCTTATCTTTTCGTATTACACGCATATGCTGTTTCTTTTCTAGGAGTAAGTACGATAGAGGTATTCCAAGAAATGAAGCAATTGTATTTAGTGTGTTAATGGAAGGTGAAGTGTTATTGTTTTCAACATTGCTTATAAAGCCCTTTGAAAGGCCAGTCCCTTCACACATTTGTGCTATCGTTATTTTTTTTCGGTTTCGTATTGCGCGGATTTTAGTGCCAATATCCAAATTAATCACCTCGTAGATAAGTTTACTAATAGGAAACATGTTTATATATTAGCAAAAAAAATATTGACAATCTATATATTACGTTGTTATGTTATAAATATCAAATTTTCATATAGGAATACAGTTATCCATATATTTTTTGCGCAAATGTTTTCTAATACGAATATTTTTTCTGTAATTGAATAAGGTTTTGCTTTGATAAAGGGACTACATCTAGTTTTTAAGACGAATATAAGACTAAAAAGGGGGAATTAAAATGAATTTTCACCGTAAACCTATTACCTTCGTTAATCAAGTTAACTTAAAGGTGCAAAATCTAGAACGTTCCTTAATATTTTATAGAGATATAATTGGTTTTGAAATATTGGAACAAACAGAACGTACTGCAAAACTAACTACGGACGGAAAGACTGCACTATTATCAATTGAACAACCAATTGACGTAATACAGAAACAACAGCTGACTACTGGTTTATTTCACTTTGCTCTTTTATTACAAAACCGATCCGATTTAGGCCAAATATTAAAACACTTCGTTCAAATTGGTTATCCCTTACAAGGAGCATCCGACCATTTGGTAAGTGAAGCTATTTATTTGGTTGACCCGGATGGAAATGGTATTGAAGTGTATTCCGATCGGTGTCCATCCGAATGGATATGGAATAATAATGAAGTACTTATGCCATCAGAACCATTGGATGTTGAAAATCTCCTAGCGGAGGCAAGAGAAGGTTCTTGGAACGGTCTACCTGCTGATACATTATTAGGGCATTTACATTTACATGTATCGGAGTTAAAAGAAAATCAAGAATTTTATGTTCAGGGACTAGGATTTGAAGTAGTCAGCCGATACGGGAACCATGCAATTTTTATTTCGGATGGTCACTATCATCACCATATAGCTTTGAATATATGGAACGGTATAGGTGCTCCTCAACCACCAGTTAATAGTGTGGGCCTTGAATCATTTACGTTACAAATACCAACTAAGGAAAAGAGAAATAAAATTATTGCCCAGTTGGAGGAAATCGGTGCAGCCATCGAAGAAGAAAATGGTGTCTTCGTTACATCAGATCCGTCTGGTAATCAGATTCGTTTGAAAGTCTAAATATACATTTACTGGTTTATTAACTGTAATCATGATTGGAGCCATATTGAAAGTAAATCTGACCGTTGTTTTTTAGGGAATGGCCAATGGCAGGATGCGAATTCGATCGATTCTTTTTAGCGAGAGAAAAACGAATAATTCAACCAATATAAACTAGGTGTATTAAAAAATTCGCATTGCTTCTTATTTGAGGTAATGCTTTCTTTCGATAATGATAAAATAAGTAAATTAGAACTAATAGTTCATTCCTTCACTTGATAAACTAATAAAAAGGTGGATTAACAATGACACAAACAAAGTTCGATTCAAAGATTCTTTCCATTCTTGAAGATAAAATACAATTAATAAAAACAAATGAAAATGGTGGCATTTATTTAGTTGGACCTGTAAATCTTCCTGTTAATTTATTTGAAGAGACGGTTAATTTTCAATGGTATAGCTGGCTAAATTATGATGAGATAACTGAAGATTACAATCAGATTATTGAAAAATTATCTTCTGTTAATTTAGCGGAGTTACAACAATCTAGTGTTTTAACTTATGGTGATTTTAGCTATTCTGATGATGCAATTATTAGAATGCATTCGATATGCCATACAGGTGATATTTTTGGTAGTAAAAGGTGTGATTGTGGCTTTCAGCTCAAACAATCGATGAAAAATATTGTTGAACATGGTACAGGTGCTTTATTTTATTTAGCAAATCATGAAGGTAGAGGAATTGGCCTGTTTAGTAAAGCGATGGCTTACATTCTACAGGAGAATGACTACGATACGGTTGAGGCAAATGAAGCGCTTGGCTTTGTTGACGATGCCAGAAATTATAGTGATGCGATCCATGTATTGAAAGCACTTAGAAGTAAACCTGTTACCTTGATGACGAATAATCCAAAGAAATTAGAGGCTTTAAAAAATGCTGGTTTAACCGTATTGAAAAGAGTGCCTCTGTGGGGTGATCGTTCAGAGTTTAATGAAAAATATTTAAAAACAAAAATAAATCGTTCGGGTCATATTGAAGAAGAGGAGACATTTAGTAAAAACTAGCAGCATGACTTCTACTATTACTAAACAATCATGAGAATATATGAATCATTTTTCGCGAATTTTATATTTGATTCTATAGAATTGCTTCGAGAATTTGTAGAGTATTCACTAAATGAGAATACTCTTTTTTTGTGTTAGTACATTCAACAATAAAATAATATCCTATTTTAATAAAAATTTATTGTAAAACGATAAAAATTGTAGTGAATTTAAATGAACATTAAATCATCTGAGGTGTATATTATGAAACGAGTTTCGACGCTCTTTTTAAAGTTAGCTGTTATACTAATTGCAACTCCAGTTCTTGCTTTGCTATATATGGGTTGTTTTGGTTAGCGAAACACCCTGTTAATCCAAATTATGCCCATTTAATCTATCCCATTTTAATAGCAATGTATGTAACTGTAATACCGTTTTTTATTGGATTGTATCAGGCATTTACACTTTTAATCTATATAGATAAGAATGATACCTTCTCTAAATTGTCTGTGAAAGCTCTAAGGTAAATCAAATTTTGTGCCACCACAACCTTTGGTTTGTATGTTGTCATTATGCCATTTGTTTATTTTGTAGCTGAAATCGATGATGCACCTGGTCTCATTTTAATCGGGATCGTTCCTCCCTTTGCTTCAGTTGTAATCGCAGTCTTTGCTGCTGTTCTCCAGACACTTTTACAAGAAGCAATAAATATAAAATCAGAAAATGATTTAACAGTTTGAGGTGAAAAACATGGCGATTATCATTAACATTGATGTGATGTTAGCGAAGAGAAAGATGAGTGTCACTGAACTTTCAGACAAGGTTGGAATCACGATGGCAAATCTATCTATATTGAAAAATGGTAAGGCAAAAGCAATTAGAATTTCAACATTAGAGGCCATTTGTAAGGCATTAGATTGTCAGCCCGGAGACATTTTAGAGTATAAAGCTGACGAAAAAACAGATAAATATTAGTGCTTATCGATATGGGATTGAAAAAACACCGAGCATATATGACTCGGTTTTTATGTATAGACTCGAAATAACGTGCTTAGTTACATGTACGAATCTATCTTTTTAGTATTTAAATTTCCTATTGACAATCTTTTCTGTATCTTTTATCTTATTAATTGTTATTGATATTGAAAATCATTATCAATTAGAATTTGATGAAACTATACATATGGAGGGGAAAAAATGTTTTGCCAAAAGATTGCCTTACCTTTTATTTTAATATTAACAAGTGTTATCCTAATGGCTTGTGGAAGTAATGAGGAAGATAGTATGACTAATGAAAATGTGCGTGTTATTGAACACGCCATGGGGGAAACCGAAATTGAAGGGACACCAAAACGAATCGTAACCCTATATCAAGGGGCAACGGATGCAGCAATCGCATTTGATATTCAGCCAGTCGGGGCTGTTGAATCGTGGATTGAACAACCTTTTTATAAATATATTCGTGATGACTTAGAAGGGGTAGAAAATTTAGGGGCTGAAACGCAACCGGATTTAGAAGTTCTTAGAAAACTGAATCCAGACTTAATCATCGCATCAAAATTACGACATGAAGAATTTTATACGCAACTAAGCGGGATCGCTCCAACCGTTATGGAAGAAACAGTATTTGAATGGAAAGATACAGTTCAACTTATGGGCAAGGCGTTAGAAGACGAAGATAAAGCTGATGAAATTTTACAAAAATGGAATGATCGTGTTGCTGATTTTAAGGATAAAGCAGGGAGTGATATATTAGGTAAGGAAGTATCCATCGTACGTTTTATGGCTGATCATGCTCGAATTTATATGCACGGATTTAGTGGAGTCGTTTTGGATGATTTAGGTTTTGCTCGACCGGAGAACCAACGTGAAAAAATTTGGGGAATGCAATTGAATACGAAAGAAAGCATTCCACAAATGAACGGAGATATTATTTTTGACATTACGGATAATTATAGTGGTGATGCACCTTTTGCTACTAGGGAAGAATGGCAGGATCATCCGTTATGGAAAGATTTAGACGCTGTACAAAACAAAGAAGTTTATGAAGTAAATTCAGTTAGTTGGAACATGGGTGGAGGTCCAATTGCTGCTAATATGATGTTAGATGATCTCTATGAATTTTATAATCTAGAACAGTAAAGAATGGGGATACCCCATTCTTTACTGTATATATTGTTATGAAAACGGGGTATTTTTATGTTCAGAAAAGAACCGCTTAAAATAATTGGCATCATTAGTAGTATTATCATTTTTGGAATTTCATTTTTTTTAAGTATTGCACTTGGAATAACAGACATGAGTCTCCAAACAGTTTATCATGCCCTTTTTCATTTTAATGCCAATTCTACCGAACATATTATTATTCAATCCAGTCGATTACCACGTGCAATTATTGGGGCTTTAATCGGTGCATGTTTGGCAGTATCTGGAGCGCTCATGCAAGCTATAACCAAAAATCCACTAGCATCTCCTACAATATTTGGAGTGAATGCAGGTGCAATTTGTTTCGTTGTCTTAGCGGTAACATTCCTATCAATTTCTTCTCTTGTTCACTATATGTGGATTGCCTTTATTGGTGCAGGAGTAGCTTCAGCTTGTGTGTATATCTTAGGCACAATTGGAAGAGATGGTATGACGCCCATTAAAATTGTTCTCGCGGGGGCAGCTATGACAGCACTTTTTACCTCTTTTACGCAAGGGGTACTCGTATTAAACGAAACGGGGCTGCAAGAGGTATTATTTTGGTTAGCTGGTTCTATATCCGGGAGAACGTTAGATGTCTTGATCCCAGTAATGCCGTATATGATTGTTGGATTAATGATCGCTATATTTTTGGGCCAATCTATAAATATATTATTGTTTGGGGACGAGGTTGCCACTGGACTAGGCGTTCGGGTGAATATCGTAAAAGGCATAATAGGTATATTAATAGTAGTTTTAGCGGGGTCGTCAGTTGCCGTAGCTGGGGCCATAGGTTTTATCGGTTTAGTTGTTCCTCATGTTGCTCGATTTTTAGTGGGGAATGATTATCGGTGGGTTATTCCATATTGCATCCTTTTAGGTGGTTCACTGCTTTTATTGGCAGATGTATTATCACGTTTTGTCATTATGCCACAAGAGCTACCAATAGGGGTTACGACTGCACTCATTGGAACACCTTTCTTTCTATATTTAGCTCGAAAAAGGGGGTTCCATAATGAAGGATAAATTATTTATTAAAACTCGTTACATTGCCTTTACTGTTGAGAAGCGACATGTATTGATTCTTTTCACCTTGATGGGAATCCTTACTGTGTCCTTTTTAACTAGTGTAGCAATTGGACGGGATTGGTATTCGTTATGGAGCCTTTTTGACATTTTTATAGGTAATGGTGATCCAATGGATTCGTTTATCGTCTTCGAACTACGATTACCCCGTGTTGTTTTGGCACTGTTGGTAGGTTCGGCATTTGGAATAGCGGGCGCTATTTTACAAGGAATCGTACGAAACCCATTAGCATCTCCAGAAATATTAGGCATTACAGGTGGAGCAGCAGTGTTTTCGGTGGCATTTATTGTTTTCTTCTCAGGTAGTGTGGCGATTAATTGGTTGCCCTTATTTTCTTTTATCGGAGCCTTAATGATAGCTATACTTATATACGCACTTTCATGGAAGAAGGGTATAACACCATTACGAATGATTCTGCTGGGAATCGGCTTTCAAGCGGCTACAGGTGCCCTAACGACAATGATGATTGTATTAGGCTCAATGTTTACTGCAACACAAGCTTATTTATGGCTAACAGGAAGTATTTATGCTGCGACATGGGATGACATACGATTGATATTACCATGGCTATTTGTCTTAATTCCAATCGGATTATTATTAGGTAAAGCTATTGACGTTCTTACATTAGGGGACCGCGTTGCAAAGAGTTTAGGAGTGAAAGTAAACAATTATCGTTTTCTTCTTCTCGTAGTAAGCGCAGCATTAACTGGTGTCGCTGTGGCGATAGGTGGGGGAATTGGCTTTGTTGGTTTAATTGCTCCTCACATTGCCAAAAGATTAGTTGGGCACTCTTTTGTCCCACTTGCCATAACCTCGTCCTTATTAGGAAGCTTGATTGTACTAATAGCCGATACGTTTGGCAGAACTGCGTTTTCACCGTTAGATGTACCTGTTGGTGTTTTTACTGCTGGTTTTGGTGCACCATTTTTTATTTACCTATTGTATCGGAATAGACATCATATAAATTAGTAACAATCTTTTAAAAAAGGTTCAAGCGACTGGTGAAATATTTTTATTAAGTTAGGTTAATGATCAATACACGTAGATTTGTAACTTGTGGCTTCAGAGTAATTAATAGAGTAATTAATTGAGTACACTTCGAAATAATCGGAGGTGTACTCAATTGATGTATAGGACACTGTCCTAAAAAATAGATGACATGCTAAAAACTATTAGGAAGCCTTCTATTTTTCCTTAGATTTTATTAAATAATATGCGGTAATCCAGGAAGTTATTGGAATTACTAACGTTAAACCGATTCCAGCACAAAGTATCGTAATCATTTCTGCACTAAATATTTTTGAATTGAAAATGTCTCCAAAAGAATAGGATAAATCTTTAAACCATATAAGCAATGCTAAATATCCGCCAAAAAAGGCGAAAAATAACGTGTTTGTGCTAGTGCTAAGGATGTCTCTTCCAATACTTAACCCAGATTTAAATAGTGCATCTTTACTAATGTTTGGGTTATGGAGAAATATTTCCCGCATAGGCGAGGTAATGGAAATAGCGATATCAATGATTGCCCCTACCGTACTCATAATAATCATAGAAGCTGCGAGTTTCGTAAAATCAACCCCGATATGTAGGGAGAACATGTAAAATTCAGATGCTTCCTCTTCCCCAAAGCCTTGAATCATAGCTTTATCCGTCACGACGACAATAAATATAAGAAGAACGGCTATCGTAATCACAGAAGAAACGAATGCTGTAATTGTCTTATTGTTCACTTCATTAATATAAAATAGACTTATCCAACTAATGACGGCACACGCAATCATTGTTAAAATGATTGGATTTGTATTCGGTTCTGTCATGAGAATAACTGTAAGGAGAAGTACGCCAAAATTAAAAAATAATGCAATAAACGATCGCACGCCTTTTCTTCCGCCAATGAGTGTCATTAATATGAATAAAATTGCAGCTAACATTACTAGTGCATTCATGATTTTGCCCTCTTTCGATTTACGAAAAATATTGAAATATAAACGCCAATAGGAATGGTTAGAACGATTCCAATCCCACCAGCAAGAGCACGTGCTAATTCCAATGAGAGGTTCATGGATAAGGTGAACCCTAAAGGCGAGGCATTTTTAAAATATAAAATGAGCATTGGAATAGAGCCACTCACATATGCAAAAAACAAGATATTTGTCATCGTCCCCATAATATCTTTTCCAATTTCCATCCCTGACGTTTTCAATGCTTTTATGGAAATGTTGTGATTTTTTTCATACAATCCAAAGATAGACGAAGACATTGTTATGGCTACATCCATAACAGCACCTAAAGAGCCGATAAATAAACCTGCCATGAACACTGCTTGATAAGTGCGGGTTAGAAATTGCATTTCCTCATATCTTAGACCATTTGCTGAAGTTAACCATACAACAAGGTAAGTAATGAGTAGCGAGAAAATAGTTCCTAGTAAAGTTGCTATAATGGCTGCGTACGTCTTTTCATTAAAGCCGTTAACAAGTAACAAGGATATAACAGTAAACAATATGACACTGATAGACGAGATAAATAACAAACTAATGTTTGTTGTGTTTATATATATATCCAAGGCATATGACAGGATGATCGCATTGACGGCTAAGCTAATAATTGATAATAAGCCTTGTCTTTTTCCGACAATGAGTAAGGTGAAAATGAATATCCACGTTACAATTAAGATGTATTTATCACGTTTAACGTCTAGTATAGTTCCTGTTAATTCTTCCTCATGATTCGTTTTTATAGAAACGAATAACTCATCTCCTACATCATATTGTTGGTCATAGGCTCCAGATAATGAGTATGTATTCGTTAAGTAAATAAGTTGTCCTTTTTTTTCACCATTTTTCATTTCAGCCACTATGTTTTGGGTAAATACGAAATCTTCATTCTGATGTGCATCTATGACTTCAGTTTGATCGACAATATCGGTTTTTGTAATCTTCGCAATTGTTCGTTCATAAAACGAATAATTGTGATGAACAAAAACTATAGAGATAAAAAAGCTAAGACCTATTAAGGTGTACAGGATCAATTGCTTATATGTTAAATCATTAAATTTGTTTACTATATAACCCAAAAAAACCACTCCAATCATGAGGAGGATCCAGTGTAGTATTACCCTAATATACATAACAGGGTAGATAATCGATAAGAGCTTGTTTTTCATGAAAAAACCCCAAGCAACACGATACTTGGAGTTTATCTTTACAATCCTTATTTCACAATCAATACAGGACAGTCAGCCCTTTTGGCCACCTTATGACTAACTCGACCTAATACGAGTTCTTGTAACCCATTAAGACCTCTACTACCTACAATGACTAAATCAAAATTATTTTTATTTGCGTAATTTACAATAGTTGGACCAGGTTCCCCGGTTAACACCTTTATTTCAAATTGAATATTTGAATCTCCTAGAGTTGTTTCTACATGCGTTAATTTATCTCTTTGCACATCAGTGATGCCAATCTTATTCCAATTGTTCAACGTGTTAGCTTTTACAGATCCAGAATCTTTTACATAAACAACTTCAATTTTAGAGCCTTCGGTACTTTGTGCTAAATGTATCGCGTGCTCAGTTGTACGTAATGAATGTTCAGAACCATCTGTTGCTAGAAGGATTTTTTTATACATGTTGATCCCTGCTTTCTATCCTAGTGTGCACTAAGTTTTTTGCTTAATTTTGCTTTCAGTTCTGAACTTGTCTTGTTCAGCCCTGTAACATACACATTAATATCTTTACTTTCGAATTTTGATACAATTTTATCGAGTGCGGCAATCGCTGAATCATCCCATAATCGTGCACCGTTCAGATCCAAAATAACTTCATTTGCTTCTTTAATATCGTAATCAAATTCCTCAATTAATTCGGTTACTGAAGCGAAAAACACTTCCCCTACAAATGTGTAAATCATTCTGTTTCCCTGAATTGTTTTCTGTACGTGAACTTTTGAAATTTTTGCTACGAAAAAGATTGCACTTAATAAAATTCCAGTTAGTACACCAATCGCTAGGTTATGAGTGAGAATTACCGTTGCAACAGTCACAATCATAACTAAATTATCGGTCATAGGAACAATTTTCATTGTACGGATGGAATTCCAATCAAATGTACCAATCGCCACCATTATCATTACTCCAACTAATGCAGCAACTGGAATTTGGGATACGACATCTCCTAAGAACACAATTAAACAAATTAGAACGATACCTGCAGCTAAAGATGATAGTCTTCCTCTTCCGCCCGAGTTCATGTTAATCACAGATTGTCCAATCATCGCACAACCTGCCATACCACCAAAAAATCCAGTTACGATGTTCGCAATTCCTTGCCCTTTAGATTCTGTGTTTTTGTTACTAGCTGTATCTGTATATTCATCTACAATGCTAGCTGTTAATAACGATTCTACAAGTCCTACAATAGCTAATCCTAAAGCATATGGGAAGATAATCGCTAATGTTTCAAAATTTAATGGAACAGATGGGAAAAAAATACTTGGAAAAGCTTTTGTGATCTGTCCCATATCCCCTACTGTGTGAACATTTGTGTTCATCGTGATAGCAACAATTGTAATCACCACAATAGCAATAAGGGGAGAAGGCACTGCCTTGGTAATGAATGGGAATAAATAAATAATGAGTAATGTACCAATTACCATTCCATATACTACCATACTTTCTCCGACAAAGTGGTCTAATTGTGACATGAATATCATAATGGCTAGTGCATTCACAAATCCAACCATTACGGATCGAGGAATAAATTTCATATATCGGGCTAATTTAATTAACCCAAAAATAATTTGGATAATACCTGTTAATATGGTCGCCGCTAATAAGTAGTCTAGTCCGTAGTCAGCCACAAGATCAATCATTAATAATGCCATTGCCCCGGTTGCACCAGAAATCATTCCAGGTCTCCCACCGACAAAAGCAATCACGACGGCAATGACAAATGAAGCATATAGCCCTACCATTGGATCAACCCCTGCGATAATCGAGAACGCAATCGCTTCAGGAATAAGTGCCAAAGCAACAACAATACCTGCCATAATGTCTCCTCTAATGTTGCCAAACCATGACTGTCGAGCTGTTAAATCGTTTTGCATATCTTTGCTGTCTCCTTTAATTTTTTATATTTAAAATGACTTTGTCATTTTTTCACATTGGTTGAATATTTAATATACTTTGATCAACATCCCCCAGTAATAAATCAACGGGCTTATTGCCAAGTAAAAGTAATCTGTGTAGTGGTCTTGTCATGGAAACGTATAAAAGTTTTATATCCATTTCATTATTTTTGCTATACGTATCTTTGTTACTTATAACAAATACAACATCAAATTCAAGTCCTTTTGAGATATGTGACGGAATGACGATAATATGATCAGAATGAATCTTTTCTTCTTTGTCCTCGATTAATTGGACTTTTTTATTTTGCGCCTTCAACGCTTTATATATGGTTCTACAATCGTTAAATGTTTTTCCGATGACGGCAAACGTTTTAAAGCCATCGTTTTTTAGGCACTCTACTTCTCCATGAATGAGTTGTCTCATTTGGTTAATGTTTTTCGTGTAATGGAACCTAGGTTTCTCCCCGTGTCTTACGATAGGACGTACCTTAGGTAAGTCTTCAGGCAATTGTTCGATAACGGCATTGGCGAGGTTCATAATTTCCACAGTCGTACGGTAACTTTTCTGTAATTCTGTGTACGTTGCTCGTGGGAATATTTTATCAACGACAACGTTCCAATCTTTAATGCCCCGGTATGAATGAATGCCTTGAGAAAGGTCCCCAACAATCGTAAATAAGTCTGTTCCTAATGCTTCCTTCAGAGCAATGAGCTGTAAATAGCTGTAATCTTGCGCCTCATCAATAATGACACTTTTTATCTTTACTGTATCCGTTATTCCGAAAAGTGCTTGCTGCAAATAAAGGAGAGGTGCTAAATCTTCCATTTCATATTTATTCTTTTTCAATAAGTCGTTCGTGTATGAACAAACTTTTTCAGCTTCATGTTTTGTTAAACTACCTTCGCTATACCGGATAAGTTGTTCGGGGTCTTCAAACAGCATTTTATAATATTGGATTAAAGTTTTTTTAGGGAATTGCTTTTTAAAATAAGTTTGTACAGCGCCCTTCATTTCACTTTTTAATTCTTCTAACCTTTGCTCCTTACGATTCATAACTTTGGTGACATACTTTCGCCTTTTATCTCGGTCCTTTATGTCGTATATTCCTTTGTCTAACTTTTCGTCGTAAAAGTCTGTAACTCGCTCTATCATTTTTTTCTTTTTCAATCGATAGTCGTTTTGGACAACCTTTTTCATTTTCTCAATCCGCTTGTAGATTGGGAGATATCGGTATTCCTTCGTGAATAACCTCTTCATTTTTTTTGCACTAAACAAACGGAACTTGTCTACCTTAAAATCGTCAACGGGGTAAAGGGATTGTTGAATATCTTGAATGTACCGATCGAGGATAGATTTAAATTGTAACGACCCTTTCAAAGAGGAACACCATCGAATAAACTCTTTTTCCATCGTATCGTCATCTAATAAAAGAGTTATTTTATCGTCTTCAACTAATTTTAAGTTTTTCCCTAAACATTCTTTGGCGAATGTTGTGAAAGTAGTTTGTTTAACCCGATCGACCCCTAAATCTGGGAGAGCTTCAGAAATGTAATCAATAAAGATATGGTTAGGAGCCAAAATCATAAGTTCCTCAGGTTTAAACTGATTGGCATATTGGTATATGAAATAGGAGATACGATGTAATGCAATCGTTGTTTTCCCACTTCCTGCTGCCCCCTGTACAATAATAGGGCGTTTTAAATCAGCTCGAATAATTCGGTTTTGTTCTTCTTGTATAGTAGCGACTATATCGGTTAGTCGATTACTAGCACTTTCACTTAACGATTGTTGGAGAAGTTCATCAGTCGTTGTCACATCAACGTCTCGAATATCTTGAAGGGAACCATCTTCCATAACAAATTGACGTTTCAATTGTAAATCGCCGACATAATCCTTTCCGTTAGCTGTATAAGACACTTCCCCCAACCTCCCATCGTAGTAAACATTTGCTACAGGAGATCGCCAATCTATAATGAGTGGTTCTTGTGAATCACGTTGATAAAGTGATGTTTTGCCTATATAGTATTCATCCGTTTTTTCTTGATTTTCCCGTTTGAAATGAATTTTTGCGAAATAAGGCTTGTCCTTAATTCTCTCTAAATTATTTATTTCCGCCTCAGACCTACTGAGGAAATTCGCATTCGTTAATATGTTAATGTAACTCAAGCTTGAGTCCAACCAGTCGAGATCCTCAAAAGCCGTTTTAATATTTTGTTTGAATTTCGATTCATTTTCTTTCGATGTTTTAATAACCGCTTGTATAAAACGTTTCGTGAACTCAAGCCTTTTGTATTCATAATCATAATCTGGATGATCGTATAAAGACATAATTTCACTCCTTATTATTATCAACCATTAGCGACTAAACCACACTTAAAAAAAGATAGCACAATTTGTACATATACACAATAATTTATTTATTTCTCTTATAACCATTTATAATGAATTGTATTTGACGTTATATAGCTTTTTTAATATGATATACAATGTAAACAAAATGCCTTTCTGGAGGTTTATCATATGGAAAAAGAGATTATGACCATTTCACAAGTAGCTGATTATTTACAAATCAGTGAAATGACAACATATAAATTAGTTCAAGATGGAAAAATACCTGGTTTTAAAGTGGGAAGGCATTGGCGTGTAAAAAAGGAAGACCTTTCGGAATTTATTGAGAAACAAAAACGAGGAGAAAGAATATAACATAAGCGGTGATAAACATTGTTAACATATACTGGTGAACGCGTTATACCAGAACAAATGAAACCAACAAACGGTCTTTTGTTGGAACATTTAGCAAGGTACTATTTCGCTACATATTATATTAATGGAAGCGTTTTAGATATTTCGTGTGGTGCCGGCTACGGTTCACACATGATGGCAAAGGCTAAAAAGAAAACCCTCTCAAAAGTTGTTGGGATTGATATTGATTCGGACGCTATCCAATATGCAAAAAGGACATACTACCACCCTCTAGTAGAGTATAAAGTAGGAAATGCAGTTGATCGAAAGTTACCAAAAAATATAGGGCAATTTGATACGATTGTTAGTTTTGAAACATTTGAGCATGTGGAAGAAGAAACAGAGTTTATGTGTAATATTTACGAAATGCTTAAACCAGGTGGACGTTTAATTATATCAACCCCCTTTGGAAAAGGAAGAGGTAAACCTTGCGGATCACCCTTCCATGTTCATCAGTTAACCGTTTCAGAGTTTAAGGATTTGTTTAATAAATATAACGAAGTAACCTTTTATGGACAACGAGGAGTTGCTATTGAGCCATTAAATGATAATCGAGTGAAACATTTTCCTATCGGTATTGCTGTTTGTAAAAAGTAAGTTTTATCCCCACAATCCCCATGTACTTATTCAAATACTAATAAAAACATAATAGCTTTTTAAGTAGATGAAAGATGAGAATCATATACTAAAATGTTTGTCTGGACAAGAGATTTGGAATCTCATTTACTCTTAAAGACACTACTTTTGTTTCTGTTACGCTAAAAAAGAGAAACAAAAAAGTGTCTCCGTTCCTTAGAGATGAGGATTAGGGTAAAACATTCATTGTCTGTTAGATATACTTGAACAATTTTTCCGAGAAGGTGAGGTTCAACTAGTAAAGAAAAGCACAATATACTTCTTAGCAATTTGGAGTGGAAAAAATTTAATATTTATGTGAATTAATGAACAATATGTAAGAGGGTGATTATGATAGCGATTCGAATTCTTTGTAACCATTGTCAAGGACTAGGTTATGTGAAAAGGTTTTTCTTTAAAAAAACATGCCGCGATTGTGGTGGTGAAGGGAAGATTGAAACGATTTCGTTGAAAGGACTTCTTAGGTAATGAAAGTGAAGAGATAGAACGCATTTTGTCATTATATGTTTATCTCTAATAAAATATTTTAGATTAAGTACTTCTCACTACAAGGTAATAAATAACTAATTTTAAGGTCTTAGAAAATGTGATTTTTAAAATCTCGTGTCAACTCTTCCTTTCTTGTTCACTTCACCAAGCGATCGTCCATCAGAAGACCCGAAACTCTTCCCCAAGACAACATTTATTTAAAAATGACAGGTTGTTTGCCGCATGTTATTCATAAAGAGACGTTCAGTGGCATAACGAATTGTGCAAAACTTCTGTTTTGTAGAAAAATAATGAGAAATTGGTATCTGCAAAAATCTCCTAGCATAAATTTGCCAGGAGTTTTTTTCTGTATTTATGTCATCGAAGGTGAAATTTTTCATGGTATGGTGCACCTGGGTGCTGTGGCCCACAATTTGCATTGTTACTAGATATGCCACAAAATAATGATAGAGTTGACAATATAAATGGTATTGCAGTGGCTATGGATTCTGCCATAGAGTCTACAGGTGAACTTACCCTTGATAAAGAAGAAACAGATAAAGCTTCTGGTTTAGTATTACTTGGAACATGTAGCTATTGTTAATGGTGGTAATTCATCTTGAACAGATAATGCTTTTTGTTATTCAGATTAGACATCCTTTTTTACAATAGGATGAAACTTTAAGGAAGCAATAATACAGACCAGTGTTATGAATTTTTCAATTATATAAAGGGAATTACGTTTAAAGTGTTGAAAGAAAAAAGATACTTAATTTATGGTATCTACACATACTTACATATAGTAGGATTGTAAAGCAGAGGGGGAGACATATGAATTTTCATCGTCATCCAGTTACATATGTTGATCAAGTTCACGTAAAGGTTCAAGATTTAGATCGTTCGGTAGGTTTTTATGAAAAAGTAATCGGGTTTAAGGTATTGGATAAAACAGAACGTAAAGCTAGTTTAACTGTGGATGGAAAGACTGCTCTATTAACAATCGAGCAACCAAAAAACGTTACACCTAAACAAGGAAGAACTACAGGACTTTATCATTTTGCCCTCCTATTACCGAATCGTTCTGATTTAGCAAATGTTGTTCAGTACTTTGCTCAGATAGGTATACAATTCGGATCCTCTGACCATTTAGTAAGTGAAGCAATTTATTTATCAGACCCAGATGGAAATGGAATTGAAATGTATGTGGATCGCAATCCTTCTGTATGGAATTGGCAAAATGGTGAAGTTGAAATGGCAGTAGATCCTTTGAATTTCCAAGCTTTATTGTCTGAACGAACTCAACAGCAATGGGTTGGTTTACCCCAGGAGACCGTTATGGGGCATATTCATTTGCATGTTGCTGAATTACGTAAAACAGAAGAATTTTACACAAAGGGATTAGGGTTTGAAGTTGTTTGCCGATTTGGGTCCCAGGCTCTATTTATAGCAGATAGTAAATACCATCATCATCTTGGTTTAAATACGTGGGCTGGTGTCGGTGCACCTCCCACTCCTCCAAATAGTGCAGGATTGGAATCATTTACATTGAAGTTACCGAGTGAGGAAAAAAGACGTGAAATTATTTTACAGCTGAAAGACCTTGGTGCATCTGTTGAAGGAGAAAAAGATTCCTACATCACAGTAGATCCTTCCGGAAACCGTATTAATCTAGCTGTTTAACGCGAACGTTTGTTGATTAAGTATGAAGAGTGACTATAAAGGGAGTTTGAATATCACAGGTGGAAATTTCTGATCTGCACCTTAAAGCCTCTGCCTTAGTAAATTCCTTATCACCATAAAACAACCTACAAGGGTGGAATTACACTTTATGAAATTTCAACAGATTAAGAAATTTTTGATTAAAGAAATTCGCATTATACCACTTTTACTTTTCGGGATCATAACCCTAGTAGCTTGTGTCCCGCAAACAGAAAAGGAAAATCCTACTCCTGAGGATAAAAACGAATTAACGGAAGAGCTGAAAAACGTTGAGGAAGTTAAGACTTTATCAGGTGAGTTTATTCCGCCAAATTTCCGAATTGAAACATTTCATTCATATTTTGATGAAAATATAAATTCTTTCGAGTTAGAAATCGGCTACATGGTTAGTTTAGAATTGTATGAGCAATTGAAAGAAACAAATTATTATTTTAGTGTGGGATTCCCAGAGCAAGTTCAAAGTATTATTGATCAAGCATCTACAGATGGATATGTGAAAGGTGCGGAAATGAAGAGTAGTGGAAGGCTTGATTACACGATTCGATTTACTGAAAAAATAGATAAGGTTCTAACAAAGGAAGAAATAAAGGTATTAACAAATGAAAAAAATAACTATGACTTATATATTGCTAATGATAAAAAGGAAACAGTCCATATTTTTAATGATATCAATCTCTTTATATTAAACAATTAAAGCAGTCGAACTGTGGATCGTTTTTACTAATAGCAGTTGTTGGTTGAATACAAGCTTGATGTGTATTGGAAAAGTCAATACGTTTTGTTTCACGATTCACGAAAAGGATCATTCCATTGAGTACATTACAAGATATCGAATAAAATATAATCTTACACGTACCTATTTGTAATTCGTGAAAGAATGGAAAGGGTGGAAAATAATCATTGATAAACGCCTTCATAAGAATGTAGAAGAATAACTTTACAAAGGATAAGAAAACTGCCTAAATCTAGGCAGAGAGTCTTAAAAGGTAAACATTCTGAATTAATTCTTATTGTTGACTGTGAGAACATAAACGCTGAGTTAGTAGAAAATATTTTATGGAGTCATTATGCACTAGGAGTTGCAAAGGTAAAGTAAAGCTTGTCCTATATGATGCATGTAACCGTAATTGCATAGGAACATTTAAAACATGAATATAGCCAGTTTTTTGATTTGGAGTGTCCTTAGGCTTGAAACTTTATTTGGCTTATTTTGAATTATAATCATATCGTTCCACGATTGATAATGGATAGTGACCCAAAAACACCCTTCTGTTTATACAGAAGGGATATTTGATTATATAATATTTACTTACCAAAGCTTTCTGGAAGCATGGTGAATCCTTCGATAACCGTATCTTCTTCAACCTCAATTAGTATGCAGCGCTTTCCTTGAAAATCAACCTGTTTTACGTATTTTAAATCTTGTGGACTAACGGAGATGTTCGCTACTTTTGTTTTGATTTTGATCGATTTTGATTTATACTTTGGAACGATATTGCTTGCTTTTAATTCATATTTCTCATCGTCGACGACTCTTTGGAATGCAGTTTCGACTTTTTCACTATTTACTTCTTCAACACCACTCACTTTTAAGACATGTTCAACGTCTTTATAGTCTAATTTCGGCGTTTCATCATCTTCGTTATCCTCGATAACACGGTTAATTTCATCATATACATTTGCGAGGGTTGAAGTGTTTAATTGATCACCGGTAACGTCTTTAACGATTTCTTCAAAAACTACTTTGTCCTCTTTAGCGGTTAATATCTCTTCACCATTTAATACTTCTTCGATGAAATGATAATCGAGTTCATTTGCTTTCCTGGCTGAATATAAAATGTGATTCACATCTGAAGCATTGTCGGTGACGCAAGGGAATAGAAAGCCACCCACTGGATTGTTAAGGTTAATAACTGGATCAACAATGACATTGTATTTGAATTCTTTCTCAACGTAGTCAAATAATAGTTCCTTTTTTGGATCTTGGGTTGTATTCATACTACATAAAATGAAGGAGTGGGAGTAAACCGCATCTCGTTCATTATCTTCAGACTCATCATGTTTCCGTTTCATCGGTTTTAAATATTCACCACGAATAAATGTGACAACCATATCCATTTCATATTGTTTATCTTTCAACATCTTCTCGACAATAAGAAGCATCTGTTCTTTCCAATCGTCTACATTATCGCTTAGTAATCCCTTGTGTAAAATAAGTTGGCTACTATTTTCAGCATTACGCTGAAATTTTAATTCAAATAGTTTTTCGTCAAGCTGACCAGTTAAAACTTTTTTAAAGTTTGTCATAAATAATTCTTGCTGATCTTGATCTAACATTTCAAATGGTTGGCTTTGATGATGATAAATTTCGCTCGTTTCTTTCATAATATAGACGTTAAAAATTTCACTTATTGATAATAAGTCATTATCTAATTTAAATTGCTTTCGTATGTTGGCTATATCTTTTTTATTCATATATATTCCTCTCCTAGTCTATCTATTTATAAACTATAACACGTTAACCCAACCTCTAAACGTAAGCATATATGTTTTGCAATATAAGAGTAAAAATAAAATTATACAATTGTAAATTATATACCGCAATACATTAGTGTAGGGAGAATTCTACTAATAGCAATGTAAGATTGATATAACAGGTTCACTTCTCGCAAATAGAGCAAACAGATTTATTTTGTTTCCTTATTCCTGAGTGGTTAAACGGAGGGGAAAGTATGGAATAATAACAATTAGAAAGGATAAGAGCATCTCAAAGGTGTTCTTATCCTCTCATTTATTCCATCAATGTAAACCGTTGTTTTTCTTTGAAAAATGTATTCCCCTTTTCGATCAGGTCAATAAACGTATCAACTAAGTCTGAATCAAACTGTTTCCCTTTATTACTTATAAGCTCACTAAGTATGTCATCTATCTTTAGTTCGTCCCTATATATCCGCTGGGAAGACATAGCATCAAAGGCATCTGCAATTGCAACAATACGGGCAGTCAACGGTATTTCCGTTCCTTTTAACCCTTTTGGATAGCCCTTTCCATCAAATCTTTCATGGTGGTACAAAATAATATCTAAGACACCACTCTCATTGAAGCTGTCGATATGTTTAATCATTTCATAACCCAAAGTTGGATGGCGTTTTATAATTTCATATTCCTCTTTACTTAACTTACCTGTTTTATTTAATACGTACTCAGGGATGCCAATTTTTCCGATATCATGAAGCAATCCGCCAATGTGTATAACTTTACAAAGCTCGTCAGTCAGTCTTAACTTTTTTGCTATTAGGACCGAGTATTGTGCTACATTCTTGGAATGGTTCATAGTGTATGGATCTCTGGAATCTAAAGCATTGGCAAGAGCATGTATCAGTTTTATATTATCACGTTGAATTTGTTGAAAATGTTTCATTAAACCGACTGAAATAAACGTTATGAGGATATAAGTAAACAAAAGAGTGACAAAAGTTAGAATGCCTAACATAGGTTCAGGTATTAGAAAAAATCGACAAATGACAATTAAAAATGCTAACACGATAATAAGCCATACAGGACGGTCGTAAAAACCTAACCCTAAAAAGATTGAACCGAAAATATAGAGAATAAAAAGGTCTGATTTCGTTTCAGGTAGAAGGATGTTTATAATTAGGCTGAAAACCATCACAATAATAAAGGCGTATCGAAAGTAACGGGGATGGTTAAGTAGGCGATTAAACTTCATAGTACCTCCGATTTGTTCTTAATAAACGTAATGTCGTTTTATAAAATGTACTTTTTCCGTAATGGTAACGATTTATGCATCACCCTTCGCAGCTAAACCTATTTGTAACCCGACTCTTTTGTGACAAATTAGTTAAAGGTATACAACTTCTTACATAAATTAATGAATCTATGTTTCAATTGAGTGTGAAAATTCTTTCTAATTTTTACCTAAACAAAGGAGAATAGATAATGAAAAAGAAACATTTATTATGGTTTCCTATTTATATACTGTTTCTTGTGTCATGTGGAACACAACAGGAATATGGACAGTCGGATGGAGGAAACAACGATCTCCCTGAGATGATAAAAGTGGAAATTCAAACGAGTCCCGATGAGGAACAAATACAACCTAATGAATCCTTTACATTAAGTGCTAAGGTCACACAAGGTGATGAAAGCGTCAATGATGCTGATGAAGTGCTCTTTGAATTTTGGCAAGAGGGGGATCCTGACGAAAAGCATGAAATGACACAGGGAGAGTTTCAAGCTGATGGTGTCTATTCGATAGAGAAGACGGTTCAGGAGGCAGGTGTATATAATGTCATTGCACATGTTACAGCCAGGGATATGCACAATATGCCCCAAAAACAATTCATAATCGGTGATGTTGAAGGATCTAAACACATTGACGATGATGGGAACAAGGAACGTGCCCATGAAGAACACCTTCATCAAACTGAAGTGAAAATTGATATTATAGTTGATGGGGAAATAAAGCAGAATGAAGAAGTGATGCTTATTACTTATATAGAAAAGGACGATGGTCCCGTAACAGAAGCGAATGTTACATTTGAACTTTGGAAAGAAGGGGCAGAAAAGCATGATTACATCCCTGCCAAGGAAACACATGACGGAGAGTATAGCCTGAACCATACATTTGCTCATTCTGGTGAACATCACATAAAAATTCATTTCGAAAAAGGAGATTTGCATGAACATAGCCAGGAGTCTGTTTTCGTAAAATAGCTACGTAAGCTGCGATTGCTAATCTGCATTAAAGAGAAGCGAAAAGAATGATGGTGAGTTTATGAATAGCATTTAGTTTGTTCATCAACTAAAATGAGTTTAATGATTATCTAAATTGTAAAGGAATCGTAAGAAGAAAGGAGAGGCAGATGAAGTCCAAAATTTTAATCTTAGTCCTTTTTTTAACCTTGATCATAACAGCTTGTGGTCAAAAAGCAACCATTGATGATCCTATAACCTTATTAAACCAGGATCAGGAAGAAGTAACGTTCCCTTTGGAAAAACCAACTTTATTCTTTTTTATCACGACTTATACGTGAGGACTTTGCCAAGAGCAACTAGTTCAGTTGCATGAAAATCTTAACATGTTTGAAGACATGGATATAGAGATGTATATCATTAGTAAGGATAAACCCGAAGAGCAATTACAACTTTATAACGCACTGCAAGATAGATATGGCTACAGCTTACCTTTTGTTTCGGATCCTAATTTAAAGTTAATTGATGCAATGGGAATGAAAAATGATGAAGTTGCACATAGAGGGTACGGAATAATGGATCAAGAAGGAAATATTCTCTTTAACACGATCAATGATCATTGGGGAGAGCAAGTAGAAGCTACAGCTGAAAAGGTGAAAGAAGAATACGAGAAACTTAAATAATTTCGAATATCATGTCACTAATTAAAGAATCTAAAAAGAAGCTGAAATATCAGCTTCTTTTATTTATCGTCAGCTTACTATTTTCTGATATGTTTCTTTATTACATATGACAAACAGTTCAGCATCGTGTGGAATTGGTTCTCCTAATTTGGTTAAAATGTTAAAATCGCTTCGATCTGAAATTAAGTTAGCCCCAACCTTTCTTAAAGCTTCAAATGCATCGTTATATGTCTTCCATTCACTTCGCCTCTTGATTTTCCATAAATCGATTCCACTTTTACTATTGAGCAGCTTCATAACTAACTTTCCTGCCCCGTTATGAACAGCTGATTTAGCCATAAGGTCAGACAGCGCCTCATCAGCTAAAATAAATTCATCAACATTCGCATGTTCAAATGTAGGGATGTGCTTTTCTTTTAAAATTTCTACGAGTGTATATATGTCCTGGTTCATTTCCTTTGCATAGCCTTCAATGGAGGATACGATAATTAACGATTTTCCGTCAGCTGCGACAGGGTCAATAACGTTATCCTCTGTGAAAATTAGGACAGCCTTAGCACCTAATACATTTGCCTTTTCTAAAATTTGTTTATCTGTCGGATCCCCTTGTATAAAGAAGAGTTTCTCCTGTTCAATAGGCTTTTTAGTAATTGAATCTATGAGGACAATTTTCGCATTATCGTCTATTTCTAAAATTTCGTTCATTGTATGATGTGCTTTATTTGACCATCCGATGATGACATAATGGTCTCTCCCTTTATAACTCAATTTTCCTTCCTCCTTTAACCGCCGGTAAACCCCGAACCCTTCAACAATTTTGCCAATTACAATACCAATAAGTGCGATTCCAAAGAAGTATAGAAACAGCCCAAACATTTTTCCAATTGTCGTAGCCGGAACAAAGTCTCCGTAACCAGTCGTTGTTACAGTCGTCATTACATACCAAAAGCCAATAAAAGGTGACGGAAAGCTGTCGGGCTCTAACCAATGGATTATAAATGAGCTACTTATTAAAAAAATGACAGTAATGATGAATAAGGTTAATTTCCTGATTTTTACCATCGCACGCATTAACTCAAATATTATAAGCATGTGTGAAATCCTCCCTTCCTATTATATTATTCCCATTTGTATCAACTTTTAATATGATAGTAGGAGGATTATGCTATATATCCGTTGCATCAGTTTTTTACGTTTTTGTACTAGATTACATGGGAATTTTATTGAAGCCAATATAAAGGCCGAAAAAAGGTCGGTTATCATAAGAAGGAATTCCTTCATAAATCATTTACAACTAGAATATTTAGCCTTCTTTACTGTAGAAATTAATCTTTAACGGAAATAAGTAGTGAAGAAGGTACATGACATGTTTTTCTCGAATAATAAGTATTAGACATTAGTGAAATAAGAGAGAGGTAGAGGTGAAGAGCATTGAAAATAGCACCACTTGAGGAGAGAGGAATAACCTCTAATCGGATGGTACTCGGATGTATGGGATTCGGGGGCAGTTGGGATAATTCCCCTTTTACCGAGGACCATGTACTCCAAGTTGAACAGGCAATTGACGCTGCATTATCAATTGGGATTACGATGTTTGATCACGCTGACATCTATAGAGCCGGTAAAGCAGAATCTGTGTTTGGTGAAGTATTGAAAAAACGACCAGAACTTCGAGACGAGATTATCCTTCAAAGTAAGTGTGGAATCCGTTTTTCTGATGATTTAGGCCCAGGTCGCTACGATTTTTCCAAACAACATATAATGAAATCTGTAGACGGTATTCTTTCAAGGTTAGGAACTGATTATATTGATATACTGCTCCTACATCGTCCTGATCCATTAATGGAGCCTGACGAAGTAGCGCATGCGTTTTCGAAATTAAAGGAGGAAGGTAAGGTTAGGCACTTCGGTGTTTCAAACATGAACGCAGCACAAATGGAGCTTATTCAATCGGCCATAGATGAACCTTTAGTGGCAAATCAAATCGAGATGAACTTACATAAACTCGATTGGGTAGAAAATGGCGTACTCGTCAATCAACAGGCAGGTGTTAATTCGAATTTTCCAGATAGATTGCTTGAGTACTGTCAACTTGAAAACATACAAATCCAAGCTTGGTCTCCACTTGCAAAAGGCATTTTTACAGGGCGTGAGATTGAAAATCCTACAGAGGCCATATTACAAACAAGAAAGCTTGTAGAACAATTTGCAGAACAGAAAGCAACCACAAAAGAGGCGATCGTTTTAGGGTGGCTTATGAAACATCCAGCCAAAATCCAGCCAGTGATTGGAACTACGAATGCAGAAAGAATCAAAAATTGTAAAGATGCAGTAAAGGTTTCTGAAATGATGACCCGAGAGGAATGGTATTCATTATATGTTAGCTCTCGCGGGGTATCGATGCCGTAAATCGTGGTGCTATATAAAGAACAATGACTTGTAAATCAACCCCGTATGACCATAATGAATACGGAATTAGGTGCGTTCGATAGAAAATCCAAGAATATAATATTGACATTTTTCAAAAATGAGGTTAAAATTTTTAAACATAAAATTAAATATTTTCGAGAGATTAATTTTTTTAATTATATTTTTAAAGGCTTTAGCATATAGTTAACGGTTTTGGTGGCTATGTGAAGAAGTTTTCTCACGAATATAAGGAAAAAATGATAAATCGGTATATTTCTTAACTAGGTGACTAGTTTAAAGGAATATACCGTTTTTTTTGGAGGGAAAATGATGGATAAATCCAAAGGATTTATTGAAGCAGAAATAAGCAAAGCAATTACACAATGGGAGAAGGATTATCTTGGCCGTGGTTCTGTATCTGTAAAAACTGATATTTTACGTGATATGATTGTTGTCAATTTAAAGGGTATCCTTACACCGGCCGAATATTCAGTTTGTGAATCGACAGAAGGGATGTTAGCCATAAAGAGAATTCGCTCGAAACTAGTGGAGTCTGGTGTAAGTTATTTGAACGAGATTATTTTAGACATTACCGGAGAAGAAGTGAAAAGCTTTCATACAGATATAAGTACTAGTACTGGAGAGCGTGTAATGGTCTTTAAATTAATGAATAATCTTGAAAATACGTTCACATAGGGAGATTCTTCAAAAAACGCTCACGTTAGTTGAAGATAAACCAACACCATTTATAAACGGTATATCCGTTTTAATGTTGTTGGTTTTTTATTTTAGGAGGTAAACAACATGAATGAAATAGTGTTACAAAACTTATTATCACCGGTCGTACTTTTTTTTATTTTAGGGATATTAGCCGCGTTATGTAAATCTGATTTGAAATTTCCCAGCGGTTTAAGTGAAGGTTTAAGCATCTATTTGCTCATTGCTATCGGCATTAAGGGTGGGGTAGAATTATCTCACTATTCAATTGAGTCGGTCATCGGTCCAATTACCGGTACTTTATTTTTGGGATCTATTATTCCTTTCATCACACTTTTTATTATGAAATGCTTAAAGATTGACCTTTATAATTCTATTGGGATAGCAGCCACTTATGGTTCAATAAGTATAGTAACGTATGGTGCTGCTTTATCATTCCTTGACAAAAATGGAACGTCTTATGAAGGATTTATGAATGCGTTAGTCGTTTTAATGGAAAGTCCAGCTATTATTATTTCATTATTGCTATTAAAAGTATTGGAAAATAAGAAGGAATTAGCAAGTTACTCATTTCAAAATTTTGGTTTTGTATCTCCTTCTGTGAAATTTCTTGATAACAAGGTGTGGAGAGAGACAATATTCGGTAAAAGTATATTACTCCTACTGGGGAGTTTAATTATTGGATTAGTTTTAGGTGAAAGGTCTGTACCGATGGTAAAACCCCTATTTTTTGATTTATACGACAGTATTTTAATTCTGTTTCTATTAAATATGGGGCTGGTCGCTGGTCAACGATTACCCGAAGTAAAAAAATATGGGATGAAATTACTTCTCTTCGGTTTATTAACCCCACTATTATTTGGAGGGTTAGGTGTAATAGTTGGAAATCTGGTAGGACTTTCTATAGGTGGTACTGCGCTGATGGGAGTACTGGCAGGTAGTGCATCCTATATTGCAGCACCTGCTGCACTAAAGACATCGGTACCGAAAGCGAATCCATCCATTTACCTAGGGTTATCCCTTGGTGTAACATTTCCTTTTAATCTAATCGTCGGAATTCCAGTTTATTATGAGTTCGCAACTTGGATACAGTAGGAGGGCTTTTTTATGGCTAATTTGATGACAGATAAATCCACAAAAGCATTAATAATTACAAGCTTGAATGATAATCTTTATCCTTTTCTCAGTTTTATAACAGATCGTAAGATGAAAGATTTACTAATTTTAAATAGTTACTGGTCAGTTGTGTCTTCACCGAATAATTCGGCGATGAGAAATATACTGTTAGCTATGGTTTCTCACAATATTGAGGAAATTTATATTGTAGGTTCTAACGATAGCAAGTCTTTAGAGTTAATAGGAAGTCACCAATCGATTGAGATGTCTTGTGAAGATTGTCAGTCAGTTAACGATGAGGTAATCGTGAAAAATTATGTAAGGCTAATAAAAGATCATCAACTCGTTCCGAAAACAACGTCAGTACAAGGGTATATAGTAGATACAAAGAATGAGATTTACGAACGAGTAAGGGGAGAAATCGATTGAACATGGTATATGTAAATAGTTGTGGATGAGGGATGCCCCTCATCCTTTTTTTCTTCCATATGTTGTAAAATATTTCAAAATAAATTATCATTAGATTATATAATACTAGATTCATATCTTTTCACATATATAACTGCTAAGGTGTTTCTTATAACTATTTATAAAAGGAGTGTATATATGAAAGATAAATTTGTTATTGAATTTTCTAATGGATCTCTGTTTATTGTGGAGGCGAATAGCCGAATTGAAGCCCTAAAGGAACTGACTAAAACAGAACTAGATTTGTTAGCTACGACAGATTTTTGTGTTAAAGCTGTAGAGAAGGATATGACTGATATGTCTGGAATAGCTTCTCGAAAAGCAAATTGATATGCAATTATATACTGCCCTAAAACGGGCAGTTATTTTGGTATAGTTATAAAAATTATGTTTAGGATAATTGCTATATCATTTATATATTTCAGGAAGAGGATGCTCGTAATATTCTTCGGCTAAGTTAAAACACAATTTTTTACTAAAGATTTCTTTCACCGACAGTCAAAGATTGTACGGAATAAAAATCGTTTCAGAAGTCTTCTAAAAGAATGTAGATTAGGGATTTTGTGAATAAGAATATGGTAAAATTAAAATAAATTATAGAATAGAACTTAAAAATACGATAAGGAAGTTTAGAATCAATCAGGAGGTACTTATGGAAGATTTACTTAAGTTAAAAGGAAAAAATGTTGTCATTATGGGGGTTGCTAATCAACGTAGTCTTGCCTGGGGTGTTGCAAAATCGCTTCAAAAAGCAGGTGCAAATTTAATTTTTACATATCGCAAAGAACGTTCATTAGCCAAATTAAACAAACTATTAACGGAAACGGACATTCAGGCAAAGCTAGTTGTGCAATGTGATGTGAATAGTGACGAAAGTATACAGGAAGCATTTTCTAAAATTGGAGAAGAAGTAGATTCTGTATACGGGATTGTTCATTCGATTGCTTTCGCCCATTCAGATGACCTTAAAGGGGACTTCATCGAAACATCTAGGGATGGGTTTGCATTTGCCCAAGATACAAGTGCTTATTCTTTAGTTGCAGTTGCTAGGGCGGCCAAACATTTAATGACAGATGGTGGATCTATTATAGCGATGTCTTACCTTGGTGCCGAACGAGTTGTAAAGGGGTATAACGTAATGGGAGTTGCGAAAGCTTCACTAGAAGCTGCAGTTAGATATTTAGCTTCAGATCTAGGGGCAAATGATATTCGAGTAAATGCCGTATCTGCGGGTGCTGTTCGTACTTTGGCAGCCAAAGGTGTTCCTTCTTTTAATGACATATTGCATAAAATTGAAGAAGAATCTCCGCTTAAACGAAATGTGACCCAAGAAGAAGTAGGCGATATGACACTGGCACTACTTAGTCACTTGTCACGTGGGGTAACAGGAGAAGTTGTCTATGTAGACTCAGGTTATCATATCATGGGCTAACTGTTATTTGAAAAAATCAAATGGAGGTGTTGAAATGGATACAAAATCGAAAATAGACCCTGTCGAAGAAGTGTATAATAAACGATTACGAGGTGGCTTCTTCATTTCGACAACAGATGGGAAAAGAACTCATTTTCATAACGGTTGTTGGGTAACTCAATGTTCCCATGAACCTCCTCAAATGCTCGTGTGCTTCCCGAAAGAGATGGAGGGTGCAGAGATTGTTAAGCGTGGCAGAAAGTTTGCCCTGAGCATGACAGCAGAAGATCAGGAAGAACTAATGGACCGTTTCTTTAAAGGTAATCAAGATATTGAGTCAATGGGGGAAGACGAATTTATTTATAAAGAAACAGGATGCCCGATATTAAAACATTCTCAAGCTTACTTTGATTGTGAAGTGGACCAAATGATTGATAATCGTGATTTTTTAATTGTGATTGGTAACGTTTTATCTTCAGAAATTTTGAACCCGGATAAACGAAGCCTTACTGTCAATCATTTGATGGAACGAGAAGGTGGAGTCGAAGGGGCAATTGTTCCTTTGGTTGGATTTGATAATAAGTAAAGGTCATTAATCGTTAAAGAGGTCTGGAAATCAGGCCTCTTTTACATTATAGGCGTTTCTACGAATAGTAAATCATAATTGACTAATTAATCTGACTATTATGTTAAAATGAGTGTATTTGGGAGGGAGTGGTTGAAGTGAAAAAAGAGTTTATCGATTTAAGCCATACTATTGAAGAAGGAATCATTACGTACAAAGGGCTTCCTGCTCCAATTATTTGTGATTATTTAAGTCGGGAAGATTCAAGAAACCATTATGAAAAGGGGACAGAATTTCATATTGGGAAAATCGAAATGGTGTCAAATACAGGAACGTATGTAGATGTTCCATTTCATCGATATGAGAATGGGAAAGATTTATCTGAAGTTACCGTTCATAAATTTGCGGGCTTGGAAGGTGTGGTTGTTTCTGTTATTGAGCATGTTAAGGAGATTGATGAAACATTTTTCCATGATATCCAAGTTAGCGGGAAGGCTGTTTTAGTTCATACAGGTTGGGATAAACATTGGAATACGGATCAATATTTTGAAAATCACCCCTACTTAACCGAAGGAGCAGCAAAGTATTTAGTAGAACACAAGGCTGCTCTAGTAGGAATTGATTCCCATAATATTGACGATACATCTGGAACATCACGTCCTGTTCATACATCATTGTTAGGGGCAGAAATACCAATTGCTGAACATTTATGTAACTTAGAGGAACTCGGTAACCATGAATTTTCCTTTTACGCTGTCCCTCCTAAAATTAAAAATTTTGGTACATTTCCTGTCAGAGCCTTTGCAGAAATAACGAAATAAGTAAGAATCTCGATAAAGTATGGGGTGTAAATAATGGAACATGAGGTTACTTTAGTAAAGCCAACCTTAGATTTACAAAAAGAATATATTTCATTTTATAACGAGTGGGTTGAAAGTGGTGAAAATATGGTGCCTTGGGTAATTTCGAAAGACCCAACGGACTTTGAAGCGATGATACAATTCCTGCGAGATAACGAAGACGGGGTAAATCTACCAGAAGGTTGGGTGCCTGACTCAACGTTTTGGCTTATTAATGAAGAGAAACGAATCATTGGAGCTGTGAATATCCGGCATGGATTAACAGCATTCCTGTTAAATAGTGGTGGCCATATCGGTTATGGTATACGCCCCTCAGAGAGAAGAAAAGGTTATGCAACGAAACTATTAGCACTTTCTTTAGAAAAAGCGAAGGAATTAGGTATTAAAAAAGCTCTGGTAGTTTGTGACGAAGATAACTTAGGTTCATTAAAAACGATTATAAAAAATGGTGGAACACCTGACTCAGATTTCATCGAAGAAGACGGTAACGTAGTCAAAAGATTTTGGATTGACCTATAAGTTAATGGATCATGCTTTATGGTATATGCAGCAACTGACATTACAAAAGTACGATCATGTATTCAATAAATTATATATCACTACATGAGATTGCCTTTATGGTAGTCTTTCTTTTTTTAAAAAAGGTTACATAGGAGCAATTCTAAATTTGATAGAATAAAGAAAATAGGTCATCGAACAGGAGAGGAACAATGGGTATTAACGACATAATTGTGTATATCGTAATTGCATTTTTTTGTTTAGGTGCCATAGATAAATGTTTCGGGAATAAATGGGGATTTGGCAATCGTTTTACTGAAGGGTTTATGGCCATGGGATCCATTACTTTAGCAATGGTAGGGATCATTTCATTAGCACCTGTTATTGCATCACTATTAACTCCCATTATAGCCCCTGTTTATGGGTTGGTTGGAGCAGACCCAGCAGCTTTCGCCAACACGCTGTTAGCTCTTGATATGGGGGGACATGCCTTAGCAACTGAAATGTCGCAAAGTGCAGAGGCAGAGCTTTTTGCATGGGTGTTTTTAGGAACCATGATGGGCCCTACTCTTGTATTCACAATACCAATTGGCTTAGGTATTATCGAAAAGGAAGATCACCCATATTTTGCGAAAGGGATTTTATTAGGATTGATCACTGTTCCTGTTGGTTGTTTCATAGGAGGAATGGTAGCTCAGTTAAGCTTGCTTATTATTATTCAAAACCTCATTCCGACAATGATAATATCTATTATAATTTCAATCGGATTATGGAAGAACACGGAAAAAATGATAGCCGGTTTCACTATTTTTGCGAAATTTATTGAAAGCATTGCAATCACCGGGCTTACCGCAATATGTATAGAAACCTTTACAGGATTTACATTGATTCCAAATATGACTCCATTAATGGAAGGGATTGAAATTGTTACAATGATTGTCGTTTTCCTTGCCGGTGCATTTCCATTGGTGGCATTTATCTCCATTTCGTTAAAGCAATTGTTAAAAAAACTAGGAGATTTATTAAACATCAATGAAACCTCTACAGCGGGATTAGTGGCCTCACTCGCACATAGTATCCCTATGTTTACCCTTCTGAAAGAGATGGACCCAAGAGGTAAGGTGATAAATGTTGCCTTTGCGGTAAGTGGAGCATTTGTTTTAGGAGGTCATCTAGGTTTTGTTGCAGGAGTGAATAAAGAAGTTGTGTTTGCTATGGTTATAGGAAAACTAGTAGGAGGAATGAGTGCCATCTTTTTAGCAGTTATAACAACTAATCAAATGATAAGTCAAGAAACTGTTTCTACCAAAAAAGGGGGGAATCATGTTAAAAACGGCTAATCTATATTCCGTATTAAAAGCTTTTTTTAAAGATTTAAAAAGAAAAGATAGATTTCATATTAAATGAAGCATAAAAAAGCAGCAATCAATGCAGATTGCTGCTTTACGAATGTTAAATGTTAATCACGTGGTTGATCTTTTAACTCTTCTCCGTTCTTTCCTTCAAAGCGTAGTCCCCAACCGCTTATAGCGGCGATAAGCATGACAATGACTAGTAGCCACCCTTGGAATACGAAAGGAAATACTGCTGTTGGGTCTACAACAGGAAGCCATGCGTACTCTTCTTTCATCATTTTAATGGTCGACCAACCTAATAAAATAGGTGCCCCCCAAGGGAAAATATAACCTAACGCAGATGTAACAGCATCAAGCATATTTGCTCTTCGATAACGGTGAATACGATATTTCTCCCCTAATTCCCTAACAAATGGTGCAGCGGCTATTTCAGCTGCTGTATTAATAGTGATTGCACTATTCATTAGGGCAACAATACTCCATATTGCAAGTTCTGCTCGTCTTACGGAAGTTTTAATCCATTTTACTAAACCTTTTGTGATAGCTTCCATTGTTCCACCTAAGCGTAATAGGTGAGCTGAAGCAACAATAAGGAGAATAAGAATGGCCATATTAATATACCCAGAAACACCACTGATTAAAGCACCTTCAACGATTGCGTCTGATTCCGGATTAAAGCGAATAATATCGCCAAACGTTCCTAGGTTCAATAGTAAAATAAGTGGAATGGCAGAAACGATTCCCCATGTTAATGATGTAATGAGATGATTTCCTGTTAACGCTAAAATAAGAACAACGCCAAATGGAACTAGCATAAACAATCCGGTAGGATTTGTTGTAGCAATCATTTCATTTAAAATCGTTTCATCGCCTAGTGGGGTTCCAGCCGCCCCAAACATGGCAAACAAGATTGTAGTTGGAACTGCAGCCATAATGGAATATTTAAAACGAGATCGTACTACCCCTGGCACATCTGCATCTTGGGTAGTAGCCGATACAATGGTCGTATCTGAAACAGGTGCTAAGTTGTCTCCAAATACGGCACCGGCCAAGATTGCTGCAAATAGCATAACAGGATCTGCACCAACAGCGATTCCGGCAGGGTACATTAATGTACAAAAGGCAACTGTTGTACCATAACCAGTTCCTACTGCTGTTGAAAATGTAGCAGCTAAAAGGAATGTCAATGCAACAAATAAACCGCCAGTAAGCCCAGTAATTGCACCAATCCAAACAAGTCCCTCGACGAGGCCACCAACTTGTAGGACTTGAGCGAACATCCCTGCATAGAACCACGCAACCATCGCAATAACTCCGATAGGTTGTGCTAACCCGTCAAAGACACCTTGAGCGTAATCTTCCCATTTACTTTTTGAAAAAAACAACCCGAGTGCTAAACCGATAACAGCACCCATAACTAGTCCAATTTCAGACGATAATTGTAGCACACTTGTAGTAATCGCCCATATTACAAAAAATAGGAGCGGGACTGCAGCGCCAAAGGCACCTGATCGAAACTCTAACTTTTGTATACGTCGATCACCAGTAGCGCGTGCTAACTCCTCATTATGATTTGACATGATGATCCTCCTGATATAAATATATAAAATGTTAAAAATTCACGATAAAAAAGATTTTACCAAAGAAATGAATGAATATAAATACATTTGGGTTTGTATTTAAACAGTTTATATATTCTTACAAATATTGAGTCCTAACATATGTAACAGATGGATATTTATAGAATTTTAGAAGTGTATATTTATGGAATTTTTCATCTTATAGACTAATGGAAATGATGAAAACAAACAGGTGATAGTATACCTATCACCTGAACTATTTTGAAGTTTGCTGTAAATATTTTTTATCTTTCATAAACAGGCTCCAAAAATAAACGAACCCTGGAAATAGAATAGCAAATCCAACTATATAAGTTGTAAATACAGCCCGGAAAGAAGTCGGGTCTGTAAAAGCAGATTGAATCGTTACGTCTGGATATATGATATAAGGTAAGTGAGCCTTTCCATATACATAACTTGCCACTAAATATTGGAGCGTTACGGCAACTACAGCAATCCTTGGCATCCCTCTTACACCCTTTTCAAAAAAGGACGGAAGAAAAAGACCAAGTCCGCCTACAATGAATAGACCGATGGATAGCAATAATAATGGTAAGTCATTTATCATTCTTTCATATAGCCAAGGAACCTCAATTCTTAAAGTAAACATAATGAGGAAAGCCATGAACAAGGTAATTGGACCTAGAATCATTCCATCCCGTAAGTATATTTTATACGCCTCCATTTCACGAGAAACTTTCGAATAGTCGGCAAGCAGTAAGGAGGATAAGAACAACGTACTCGAAATTGCAAAGGCCATAAAGGCGTACGTATTAGGGCTGGATAGCAATCGGGAGAGATTTAAGGAAGCTGCCCCATCTACATAGTCGATGGCTTGTCCATGTGTAATAGGAAGTACCATCATTAACAGCCCTGGAATAAAAATTCCCGTAATCCCTGATATATAAGTTAATGGTTTTTTATATTCAATAGCGATATTTGAAAATACGAGAAAGGCACTTCGTAACGCTAATAGTAATAAAATCATGCTTCCGGGAATGAGTAAAACTGGGCCAAGTGTATATGTTGCATTTGGAAAAAGACTGTAAACAGCAACAACTAAGGCAACAATAAACGTATTTGTGACTTCCCAAGTAGGAGATAAATAACGATTAGCTATGTTTGTTGCTTTCGTTTTCGGGTGTTTTAAATACACCATCGACCAAAAACCAGCGCCGAAGTCCATCGTTGCCATAACAGCATAAATAAAGACAAATCCCCACAGCACAGTAATGGCTATTAGTACATCTGGCATGTCAATCCCCCTTATGAGTTTGAACCATATAAAGGTACATATTTTTCTTCAGCACGCCTTAAGTCGTCCTCTACTTTATTTTTCTTGAAATAGTAAAGAAGAACAGCAACAACTGCAGTGCCTAAAATGGCGTACATGAACGAAAATGAAGCAATGAGAATTCCTAGATTTGAAGCCGTTGTGGAAGCTTCTGCAGTAGACATCAGTCGATAAATAACCCATGGTTGTCTTCCGGAACATGCTGTTATCCAACCACATTCCATTGCAATAATAGCTAAAGGTCCTGCCGCAACGAGGGTCCATAAAAATAACTTAGGAAAGCGGTCTTTTTTCATTATCTTCTTCCACACGACTCCAAAAATAGAAATGACAATAAGCAATGAACCAATTCCAACCATGATGTTAAAAAGTGTATGAACGAATAGTGGAGGCCAAAGTTCTTCAGGATAGTCATTCAGCCCTTTTACAACTGTGTCAAAACTATCTCCCGCAAGGAAACTGAGTAAGCCGGGTATTTCTATCCCCCATTTTACTTCTTGTGTTTCCCGATCCGTAAAGCCACCGATAGCTAATGGGGCATGTGATTGTGTTTCAAATAATCCTTCCGCAGCTGCTAATTTTTCGGGCTGATATTTATGTAAATACTGTGCAGATTCATGGCCGTTAATTGCGGTTGAAAATGCGAAGATTCCACCGACAATAAGAGTCAGCATAAGTGCTTTTTGATGGAACTTATAAATCTTCGTTCCATATTCACTTCTTAACATTTTAAAAGCAGCAACAGAGCCGACAACAAATGCACCAACTACATATGCTGAAGTTGCAACATGTTTAGCTGTAACATAAAAACTAGGATTAAAAAAGGCTGCCCATGGATCAACGTCAACAATCTCCCCATTTTCAAATCGAAAGCCAGCCGGAGTTCCTTGGAAGGCATGTACATTCGTGATAAGTACAGCAGAAGCTAATGCGCCTATTGCAACTAAGGTGAGGCTTACAATTCGCATCCAAGGAGCAATTCGGTCTGCAGCATAAACGTATATAGACATAAAGAGTGCTTCAATAAAAAATGCATATATTTCAATTTGAAATGGTAGAGGCATTACACGGCCAATAACTTCCATGAACCCAGGCCATAGAAGAGACAATTGAACCGCTGCGATTGTTCCTGTTGGAATTCCAACCCCAAGTAGGATGGCGAATGTTTTCGTCCATCGTTTCGCCATAACAACGTAGTCAATGTCTTTCGTCTTTTGATATAACAGTTCAGCTGTAAGAATCATTAACGGTAATCCGACACCGATTGTAGCGAAGATTATGTGGAACCCCATCGTTGTTCCGAATAGCGTCCGTGCAATGAGTAAATCATCCATGATAGTTCTCCCTTTCAAACGTTTTACATAAAAGTATTGTTTTCCAATTTGCCTAAATTATGTTTGAAAGAGATAAGGGATTATGAATTTCTCAAGAAAAAGGGGTGAATGGTCGTTAACAAGAGGTTGAAAGAAAGTATGATTAGGTCAATAAGGTCCTTTAACGTTTGTTATATTTTTTAACGATTATAATAATGAACAAAAAAACTTTGTAAGATTTTCCTAAAAAATGAATGAAGTCATCCTTTTTCCTTTATAAAATAAAGTTACATTAATATTTGGAGGAGGTAGAATGAGGCGCATTTTAACACAGATTTTGATGATTACCGTTTTTTTAATGATCGGAAACGTATTTGTGAAAATATTCAATATATCTTTCCCCGCTAGTATAGTTGGGATGTTTCTTCTTTTTACATTTTTGTTGATAGGATATGTAAGTTTGGAATGGATTGAGGCTATATCCTCTTTTCAGTTGAAACATTTAACTTTACTCTTTATTCCCCCACGCTAAGTTACCTTGCCGATTGCTCTTACTGTATCCAATACATTAGGAGGACTTTCATCAGTGACAGTTATATTCGTTTTGGTTTCAGCATTATGTTCATTAATGGTTGGACCATTGCTATTAAAGACACTAGGCATTCGTACCAAAACTGCAAAAGGTCTTGCTATGGGATTATCAGCACAAATGTTGGGTGCGAATCGTTCATTGGAATGGGGAGAAGAGGAGGGAGCAATGGGAAGTGTCGCTATGACTACATCTGCCGTATTTCTATCTGTTTCTGTTCCTTTAATTTCGGTATTTTTAACATTATGAAAAAAAGATTAATAGAAGCTAGTTGGGAGGAATCTGCATGCAAAATTACTTGAGAGAGGCAGTTGAAAAGTTGAGGAATTACTATATTGATCAACTTATCGAAGCAGGTCTATATATAAAATCAGATCGTGAAGTGTATTCCCTTACACTTTCGGAATTGCAATCGATAGTGAAAAAGACATTGAAAAATGAAAGAAGATTGGGAATTTTTACATGAAATAACATTCATATCATTGTATAATAGAAAAAATGGTAAAGGAGAGGTACCTTGTCATCATACAAAGATAAAAAGGTCATAGGGATAGGGACTGTTCATGAATTGACTGGGTTATCGGAGCGAAGAATTCGTTATTATGAAGAGCGAGGTTTAATTTTTCCAGAACGTACGAAAAAAGGAACGCGAAAATATTCGTTTTCAGATGTGGAACTACTTATGAGTATCGCTGACAAACGTGAAGACGGTGTTCAAACGAATGAAATTAAGGAAGATTTCCAGAATAAAAAGAGGAAAGCTGACTTACGAGATGAGATGAGACGAGGGCAACTTAACGCGCATTTTAATATGAGGAAGTGATGATGAAAGCTTGCCGCTTTTATTATATTTGCTGTTTATTTGGCAGTTTTTTTGTAGGCAGTTTTTTCACTATTTTGTTGAACATGTACATAAGTATAAAGGTAAAGAATGTGTCTATTGGTTTTATTTTAAAAAGTTAGGGGATAGTTTATTGGAGCAAGAAGATAAAACAAAATGTATATACGTACAGAAACGGAAAGGTTAATCATCCGTCCATTACAATTAAATGATTTTTATTCATGGAAGAAGAGTTTTGAATCTAGATTTCCTTCCCGACATAGTTATGATGAAGGAAAGATAGATACAAGTGAATGGACTGAGGATTGGTTTGAGAGTGTAGTACGAAAACAACAAGAACTTGCTAAAATAGATCAAACATATGTGTTCAACGCTTTTTTAAAAGAAGGTGGGGACCACATTGGAATAATAGACATTTCGACTTTACTAAGAAAAGAGTTTCAATGGGGGAGAGTTGGTTATACAATTCATAATCAATATTGGGGACGCGGATATGGTAAGGAAGCGGTACAAGAAGCTTTTAAGTTGGCATTTACGGAACTTGCGTTTCATAGGATTGAAGCCCATATTAATGTAGATAATAAAGCATCATTCCGGCTTGCGGAAAGTGTTGGGATGGAGTATGAATGTACTCGAAAAGGGTTTATATATGAATTTGATGAGTGGACAGATAACCTCGTATATTATATAAACTGTACTTAAAGGGGAAGGGCACTAAATGGAGTTAATACAACCGAAGGGGTAAATAGAATCATTGATTTAATAACACCTATAAGTGATGAGATTGATAAATACTATGAACATTAAGTGTACAATGAATACTTTTGTCCCGGAAATTGGTGTACATCTGTTGGGACTCATTTATTTTCATTGTTGAGTATGGGACAAAAAGAATTCGGATAGTTTCCATATAAAATTATTTCTCAAAAAAACTGCTTGATAAGCAGTTTTTTTATGTAATATATCTTTCAAATAGAATTTAATTCGTCTACAATTCTATTAATTAAAAAAATGTACATTTCAAATAAAGGTAGTGTGTTAAATTGAAAACACGTAATCAAATTAAAAAAAGAAGTATCGACTTAACCCCTGTGCAATTAATTGTATTATTTTATCTATTCGCAGCAATCATTGCGACAACGTTGTTAAGTTTACCCATTGCTCATAAACCTGAGGTAGAATGGACGCTAATTGATGCTATGTTTACGGCAGTTAGTGCAATTAGTGTTACTGGTCTAACTGTAGTGTCAACTGCTGATACTTTCAGTGTACCTGGGATTTTTATATTAATGTTTGTTCTCCAATTCGGAGGTATTGGAATTATGACATTAGGTACGTTTATTTGGGTGGCCTTAGGGAAAAAGATTGGGTTCAAAGAACGTCAACTTATTAAAACAGATCAGAATCAATCTACATTTGCTGGTTTAGTTAATCTAATGAAGCAAATCCTTGGTATAATTTTAGTCATTGAGTTGATTGGCGCTACAGTGTTGGGTATCACGTTTTTGCAATATTTCCCTACATGGCAGGAAGCCTTTTTACAAGGGGTGTTTGCGTCGGTTAGTGCTACAACGAATGCTGGATTTGATATTACAGGGTCTTCGCTAGTTCCTTTTGCCGAGGATTACTTTGTCCAATTTATAAATATGACTTTGTTAATTTTAGGAGCTATTGGTTTTCCGGTTTTAATTGAAATACGAGACTACTTAAAATATAAAGGGGAATATCGTTACCGTTTTTCTTTATTTACACTATTGACGACGTCAACCTTCTTCCTTCTGATTGTCATTGGTGTTGTATTTATCTATGTGTTTGAACGGACGAAGTTTTTTGCAGGGATGGCATGGCATGAATCGTTATTTTACTCACTATTTCAATCTATCACAACGAGGAATGGTGGATTGGCAACAATGGATGTAAGTGAATTTTCTGTGCCGACATTACTTTTGCTCTGTTTTCTTATGTTTGTCGGCGCTTCCCCTAGTAGTGTAGGCGGGGGAATCAGAACTACGACCTTTGCCATTATGGTGTTAACAATTGTGTCATATGCGAAAGGCCAAAATTCTATAAGAATTTTTAAAAGACAAGTAGCTCAAGAGGATATACAAAAATCGTTCATCGTCGTTTCAACGGCTATGATTATATACGGAGCAGCTATCATTTTAATGAGTTACCTTGAACCAAACTTTCGTTTAATGGAAATCATTTTTGAAGTTTCATCTGCTTTTGGAACAACAGGGTTATCAATGGGGATTACCCCTGAATTAAGTACTGGAGGGAAAATTGTTATTATAGCTTTAATGTTTATAGGGAGGATTGGAATTTTTTCATTTCTGTTTTTAATTAAAGGAAACTCACCGAAAGATAACTTTGATTTTCCTAAGGAAAAAGTAATTATTGGCTAATGTCAATTAGAATATGATGGCTTCCCTTGTAAGGGAAGCCTTATTCTTTATGTAGTCTTTTGTTCACGAACTTTAACTGCAATATAACAGAAAAAAAGAGATAATAACGGTAAAACGATATTCCAAGTTAATGAAATTGAAAAAATATCATTATAATAAATGAAGCTATATGATGCCTCATATGTAAGGTTAATGAATAAAGTTACAATCGGCCCGAAGTAAATTTTCATCGTTAGCCACGAGGTGAGAACGCCAAATCCAATCGTGATGAGAGGAATAGAAAATAGCTGTATGAGGAAAGGGTTCATTGAGAAAAGACTTTCCATCTTATAACACCCCCAATATGGATATTATACCAAACCATATTCGTTAGATTTAAAGGAAATCCGTGTGATACGTTGAACATGTAAGTAAGCTAGCTTTATTAGGGCTTAGTCTCGTATTATGGAATTTATCCAAAATGTTTCGGAAAGTGCTATCGAAGAGTATGATGTGAAATCAATAATACGCATTTAAGTTTAGAGCACGTAACCTGAGATGAACATAAATCCCATTGTATAAGGAGCGTTTAAGGTGGATATTAGACTATTAAGATCAGATGATGCAGAACGATATGTACAAATTCGGCTTGAAGCTCTACAAACAAGCCCTGAAGCATTTGCGTCAAGTTACGAAGAAGAGAAAAAGCAAACAGCAGGTAAGTATGTAAAAAGGTTTCAAAATCCACAACAATCTTTTACATTTGGAGCATTTAAGGACGGTAGCCTTGTTGGTGTTGTAACTTTATATAGGGAAAACATGTATAAATTACGCCATCGAGCAAATATTGTTGCGATGTATGTGAAACAAGAAGCACGTGGGAAAGGCATTGGAAAAAAGCTGCTTCTCAGTGCAATCCAGAAAGCGAAGAATTTAGATGAAGTTGAACAAATTTATTTAACAGTTGTTTCATCAAATGAACGAGCAAAACAACTTTATTCTAAAGTAGGGTTTAAAGTTTTTGGAACCGATTATAGAGCATTAAAAATAGGCGATTCTTATTTTGATGAAGAGTATATGGTCTTATATTTGTAAATGTATAATCGGAAAAATCCGGGATCACATTTCATAAAAATTGCATTTGTAATCATACAATCTTATATTAGGCAATAATCTCTCACTCTCTACCTGTTGAATTACATTTATGGTGAACTCTTTACTGCTTGCTGATTAAATCGTTAGAAAGGATGATTCACGGTGACAGAACTTCATTATGAAATTATGAAGATACCATCTTATCGAGCAGTAGGTTTAAAATGGGATGGTCCTTGGACCGAGATAAAATATTTAAAAGAAACAATTCAAGAGGCGAGTCGACGAGTTATCGAGTTAAAACATGCTGTGAACCCTTCAGAACAGTTAGGGTTATCTTATCATTTGAGACCGGATGGCTTTACACACTACTCTGTTTATGAAGTGTCACATAAGCAACAGGTACCACCACGAATGGAGGAAATCATCGTACCCGAAATGACGTATCTCGTTACGAAACATGAAAAAGGGAATCGTATTGAAGAAACGTACGAAAAGATTAAAAATTGGATTATGGAGAGTGAATATGAACCTTTCAAAGAGGGTGACGCGACTTACTATAATGATTTTTTACCGATTAAACATGAAAAGTACCCTGCCGACCTGGACCGGAACGATCCACACTTTGATATATTCATCCCCATCGTAAAAAGGAAAACATCTCAAACAGTCATATCATTTTTTGAGGAAGAATAGAGAAGAAAATAGAGATTTTTTAATTGCAAAATGGTAAAAAGCTGCCCTTATACATTGCATCCCTAATGTTTGACATTCTGTACTAATATTTGGGTTGTGATTCTTTTATTGGCAGCTTTTTCATATTGATACCAGTTCTTCAAAAAAGTTTTAGGCTAATCATTATTTAACAAGGTATTTATGAAATTTCGAACATATATTTATATTAGGAAAAATAGGGGGGGTTCATTTGTTAAAATACTTCGTAATGGGCATAATTGTAATGGCGATTGCGATAGGCATAGGCTTTTATACAAATGATTGGAATACTTCCTTAAATATCGTCGGTGTTTGCGCATTGGTACCAATGTTGTTTGCGGGCTTATTAACGGGAGCATTTATAAGTGGGGATCGGAATCGAGCTAATTATTATAATGAACATAGAGACGACCGAAGTCGAAAACTGAATTGGGTTAAAAAGTTATTGCTTTTTAGTGCACCAAATATTGCAGTACTTGTTATCGTAATCATTGTTGGGTACTTCGGTATGTAAATAGGGGTAGTTGTCTTTTAAATTACTCAATAACATGTAAATGATTTCTCCTTATAATATGGCAGCTTTTGAGACTGATTGAAAAGTGGCTAGTTGGCTATATTAAATAATATAGTTCATTATATTAGGAGGCTAACTAATTAGGCATGACAATCAAAATATCAGAAGAAATAAAGGATTCACCCTCTCATGAACATATAGAAAAGATTAAAGAAATTTTACTTCAACTTGAATACAACGATTGGCTACAAAATGTCCTTTTCACATGGCAATGGTGGTTTCTCTTAACTGCAACAATTATGCCATGGATTATATGGTGGAAGTTAGTCGATAAAGCGAGACTGTTAGAAATAGTCACATATGGCTTATGGTGGATATTGGTTGCTGTAACATTAGATGATATTGGGGTTACTTTGCAACTATGGGATTACCCGAAACAATTAATGTTTTTAATTCATCCGTTAGGCCCATCTGATTTAACCGTTATTCCTGTGACATACATGCTTCTCTACCAATACACCTCCCGTTGGACATCTTTTGTTATCGGTTCATTTGTTGTTGCCTTTGTCTTTGCATTTGTATTTGAACCACTTTTTATTAAATTTGAAATGCTAAAGTTTCATGACACAGTTATTAAGTGGAAGCATTGGTATTCATTTGTCCTTTTTGGCGTTATAGCTATTGTTATTAGAAAGTTTCACTTATTAATTGTGGATTATGTTAAGGAAGATAATAACACGATCAACAAATGATACGGTTGCTTTTGAGCAAAACATTTTTGAAATAGTCAAAAAATTGATATTATGTTAAGTAGATATGTGAATGTGTGAACAACCATATTCAATTGTGAAGGGGTGGAAAAGATAGCTATCAAAGTCATTTGTCATAATTGTGATGGTTCAGGCTCAATCAAATGGTTTATTTTTAAGAAGAAGTGTACAGAATGCCGTGGATACGGTAGAATAGCAACCACATATGTGAAAGAACCATTAAAATAATCCATTTGACGAGAAAAATCCAGGCAATTACTACCTGGATTTTTTTATTTAACAGCACCGATACTCTTAATTTTCACATCAGTCTCTACTTGAAACTTGACGTCTGGATAAAGCTCTTTCCAACGTTCGATACTTTTCCAGTCATTCCACTGCATCGAGCGATATTTAATACCTAATGCTAATGGGTCAACATTTTCCTCTTGAAATTTTTTTAGTAAACCTTCTACTTGTTTCGTAACTTTTTCCTCTATTTGTTTTTCCGCTTCCTTTTGTTCTTCCTTTGAAACAGTGTGAAAGCTTTCTTCCACCGAACCGTGTATCGTTAAGGGGACTTTTATTGTTAAAGGATCCTGATCAGTCAATAATTCAAATTGCGCCTGAACAATGTTTGCTCGCATTGTAAGAAAATTATCTCCTGGCCTTACTTTAATATCTAATTCATCTATGTTTTGTTTTAATAAGTTGTATATCTTCGTTTCTTCTTTTTCTAATTTAATAAGCTCTCCTTTTTTATTTAAAATCCCTGCTGTTTCAATTATATGTTCATTTTCCTCCAAATGAACGACAGGTAATAGTGGGTCGACACCTTCGTCCATATGTTCCCGGCGAAATTGAAATAAGTATTTTCGAGTAATATACGGACTTTCGGTCCCTGTTTGTTCAAATGCAATGACAAGCCCGTAGGAAGGTTGGGTTTCTGTATCGGAGGAAATACTTAATATATCCACCGCCTTCTCTTCTACGAGGGCTGTAAAAGCGATTTGTTGTATTGTATGTTTCCGTAAAAACCAGTTGACTAAATAGTCAACTTTTCCTTCTAATATACCACTGCCAAATAAAAGGACCTTTGCATGCCCAAAGTCAATTTCTTGGTCAACTTTCGTGCGAATTTTATTAATCGCATCTGTAATACTTTCACCGGTTTCCTCCAACACGACATGTTGTTCCTCAGGACGTCCGCCGTTTTCGGAGCTTGGCATAGACACTTTCAATGAAATGTGAAACGGCTCTTCATCGTTTTCACTTTTATCCACACCCATACCGAGGACAAATAACCGTTTGTCGATATCTTTAAATGCACAACCCCCGAGAAAGAGTAGGATGATGCAAAACCACATAACAATTCCTTTCTTCATCGTTTCTTGGCCCTCCGGTACATGTAATATAAAACGATAGTGTGTAATGTTACTAAAGGTTGAACGCAGACGAACCACCATTTTGCTAATATGAATATCATATCTTCATCAATACTATGAATACCAATTAATGAAATCGTTAAAAAACTTAATATAATTAAGTAAGGAACAATTTCTTTATTTCTTATTTTTAATTTAGGAAAATGCAGTATAAAGGCGAAAAAACGATAACTAACATGCCAATGATGCAAGATAACAAGGATTGCAACTGCCATAAATAATAATAGAAACAGGAAGAAAATGCGCTCGAAAAATCCGAATTCGATTCGGAAGGAGTCTGATGTTAAAATCCAAGGGTGATTGATTGATCCCACACCATCTATACCGTTAATGCCGATGGGGATAAAGGAGGCCGTTACTAAATTCATAATACCGAGTATGGCAATTGAAGTGTACATGATTTTTTTGATTTTCCGCTTTTTCGTAAATACTTTATTGAAATGGGCTAAGTTCAATACTCCATCGTACGAATAACCGGCTGCCGCAATAGCAAAGTAAGAAGGCATAGCCGCAACATATGTAATAGGTAATTTCATCGAATTCCAATCGAGGTTCTCGCTTGTATATGCCCTAACAAAAATAATAATCATCAATGGAACGACTAATATAAGAATCATTTCAGTTGCATAAAGGATGCGTTTAGAATCCATCATGCAACCAAATAGTAATGGTAACAAAAATAGTAACATGATCATTGTAAGGGAAGTTTCTGGAGTAATAAATCGCCTTGCTATAAAAGTGAAACCTAATAAAAACATAAACCCAGAAGTAAACCAAATGCATGCTGTAATAAATGTAAAACTACTAGCAAACCACTTCGGTGTGAACTTATAAAGTAATTCTGCATACGTCTTTCCGGGGAATTTATCCCATAACTCACTGTAAAAATATAATATGGCCATGCCGAGAAATGTACCAATGAAAATAGCCCACACAAGGCCATCCATTCTTTGCTCAATTAAAATTCTCGGCACAAATCCCACAATATTGGCTAACATCGTACCTGCAATTAAATAATAAAAATATCGATTCCCCATAAACGAATGTTTCCCCCTTATTTCATTTCGTTTGGTTTTCCTTGGAGGTGCACCTTCAAGTATGGTTCTCCAAAGCTTGATAAGTTTGCCATATATAGAAGAAGGAACATTAAGCCAATCGCAATTCCAATCAGCCCATAAAACACGCCAAACAGTAATAGCACATACTTCAATACCCGCATGGCAAAACTCATATGGTTTAATGGAATGGCAAAGTTCGAAATTGCTACTGCAGATACGATTATAATCATAATCGTACTAACGAGTGATGCTTCTGTTGCAGCTTGCCCTAAAATTAGACCTCCAACAGTAGTAGCTGTTGCACTAATAGATTTCGGTAGGCGAATACTTGCCTCAATTAATAATTCCATCATAAATAGCATAAATAGTACTTCGACATAGCTCGGGTACGGTACACCTTGTCGACTTGCAGTGATAGAAATTGCTAATTGTGTTCGCAATAGTTCTGGGTTGTATGACACGATTCCAACATATAAAGCGGGTAGTAAAAGTCCAATTAATAGCCCTGTATATCGCAAACCTCTAATAAATTGGGAAATCCAAAATGGTTGATATATATCATCCATACTCGTCATAAAATCCCAAAAGACTGCAGGAGCGATAAGAGTAAATGGTGTCCCGTCAAGAAAAATGATAATTTTACCTTGTCCAATGTTATAAACAACCCGATCAGGACGTTCAGTAATAACACTTATAGGAAATAGTTTAAGTTTATGCTCATTTAACATGTTCTGTAATTTTTCTGTGGATTCCATAATTGGTTCTTGAATGGACTTTAACCTTTTCGTAACGAGTTCTAAAACAGCCTTATTCACAATGGTCTCATCATATACTAATGCACATTCCATTTTGCTTTTAGTGCCTATGTTGTGCATTTCGGTTGTTAAGTTGGGGTTTTGATAGCGACTTCTTACCAAATTAAGATTAGCTACAATATCTTCTGAAAAAGCTAACCGTGGACCTTGTATTGTCGACTCCACTGTCGCTTCATTAATGACATCTGTTCTCGTTTTTTTGGCAGGAACTAAAATAGTACTTTTTTTGAATTCGACAGAGACGTCACCTTTGGCTGTCCCGTTGATGATTTCATCTTCTGTTGGGTTAATCTTATTTCCCATTATGGACTCAATATAGTTATAGTAATCATTTACGTCCTTTAATTCGAAAAATGGTTTTACAATCATTGTTTGGACAAGTTGAGGATCTACAATTTCTTTTACGTAAGATAACGTCACATTATCATCGTGTAATTTCAACTCTTGTTTCACGACATCTTTATTCGAACTCATGGGATCTACTCTCCATTTTTCTTATCATTATCTAGGGTAGTTTTTGCCAAAAGATGAGAAATTATTTCATAAAAAAAGACAACCTCTTTATTAAGTTGCCTTTTAATGATGAAGTATATAAAAACTAAACATTAAGTACCGTGTTTAAATCATCTAAAGCACGTAAGGCAGATTAGTTTAAGAGCGATGTAATTAATGAAGCGTTAAAAATGTGTATTGTTATGTAATTTTTCGTACAACCTAAACTAGAAAAAATTTAGGGAGGACTGTTAAGATGCCTGAAAAGCCTGAAATTACGTCATCCGAGTTAGGTACTCTATGGCTTACATATCAACAGAAAACCATGATTATGCGAATGTTAGAGTACTTTATTGAGAAAGCAGATGATGAAAATGCTAAAAACATAATGACCAACCTATATGGTGAGATTGAACCATATGCTGAAAAAATCATTGACATTTTTCAAAATGAAGGTGCTGCTATACCTGTCGGATATACGGCTAAAGATGTTAATAAAGGTGTCCCAAAGCTTTATGATAATGGTTTTGACATTATGTTTGTTCGTCTAATCAAGGAAATTAGCATGGCAATGCATTCATCAAATATAACGATGGCATATCGTGAAGATATTGTAATGTTATTTAAGGAACTCACGAGTATTACTCAAAAATATTACAATCTTTGTACACAATACTTACTTGAGAAAGGGCTTCTTCCTCGTTCACCTTATGTTTCAATGCCTCAGTCTGTTGAGTTTGTTAAAAGTACAAATTTTCTAGGGGGAATAGCTATAAATCCATTCAGTGAAAAACGAACCTTGAATACAGTAGAAATTGCGCACCTTCATCATGCAATTGAATCAAATGTTACTGGTATGCAAATGATTATTGGTTTTGCTCAATGTGCAAATGAGAGAGAGGTAAAAAATTTTTTTAATGAGGGTGCAGAACTTGCGAAAAGTATTATAAAGGAGTTAAGTGAAACATTGCTACATAGTGGTATTCAAGCTCCCGCACCATCTGGTGGTAATGCAACCCGTTCAACAGTGCCTCCATTTTCTGATAAAATTATGATGTATTGTACAAGTCTTTTTTGTAGTTTCTCTCTAGGATCCAACTCACTCGGAACGGCTTTTAGTTTACGAAACGATTTACCTGCGAAAATGACTGTTTTCTCAAAAGATATATTTGAATATGCTCATAAAGGCGCTAAAATAATGATTAAAAATGGTTGGATGGAAGAACCACCGCAGATAGAGGAAAGAAAAAAATAATATATAATAGTAATATAAACACTTGAGGAGTGAACTTTCCTCAAGTGTTTTGCTAAGTTTTATAAGCATCGAGACATTGGAAATAATCAGTATGAATGAATCCGAGAGAGGCGTTATATGAATGAATCAAATTCCTTCCTCTAGACGACAGAGAGCTCATATCTCCCAATTTACAACGGGGCAGCTTCACTTGAAAAATCCGTTTGTTGTAGCTTTTTTTTCTTTCTCATATCCAGGATTTGGTCACTTGTTGTTACATCGTTACGCTGTGGCATTGATTTTAATAGTATGGGAAGCCTTTATAAACAGTATGGCGAAAATAAACCTTGGCATTTTATATTCCTTACTCGGTGAATTTGACAAAGCTATTGAGGTGTTAGATGAACGATGGTTAATGTTTTATCTCGGTATTTATATGTTTGGAATTTGGGATAGTTACCGTTCTACTGTTGATGGAAATAAACAATATATTTTAGCAGAGCGAGAAGATGCACAAATATTAAATATGAAAATGGGTAATTGGGATATGAATTTTTTAGATAAACGAAAGCCATGGGTGGCTTTATTGTGGTCAGCAGTAATACCTGGAATTGGCCATTTATATTTACATAAAGTCATAACTGGATTTTTCATTTTTGGATATACGATAACGATTATGTATTTTGGTCATGTACCCCAAGCTATTCATTACTCAATGATAGGCCAGTTTGAACAAGCGAAGCATGTCTTGAATATGCAATGGACTTTGTTTATTCCATCCATTTATTTTTTTATCCTGTATGACGCTTATACCTCGGCTGTTGAGTATAATAAATTGTTTGAAAAAGAGATGTCAAAATATTTACGGACGAACTATCAAAGCTCAAAATTTCGGTTTCCAATATAAGAAGGTGTTTGTTTGTATGATGATTATTGCTACATTCGAAAATTCAACTTTTATTGAGTTAGCTATTTCCGCGATCGAACAAGAAGGTATATCAAAAGAAAACATATTTGCTGCTCCTTTAGATAAAAGAAATAATCCCAAACAGTTAATTGATACGATTCATCGGGCAGACGGAGTTAGTTTATTTGATACAGCGGCCATTTTAGGAACTTGTGGAATGCTTTTAGGTGCTATATACGGTTATATATTAACCTGGGGGCCAATCATTTGGGGAATTATCGGTTCTTTAAGTGGTATTATTATCGGATTAGCAATCAAGTTCATACTATTTAAGACTGGAAAATTAGGAAATCAAAAGATAACATCAGAAATTGTTTTAATGATACGTTGTGAAAGAAAGCGATTGGAGTCAATTGAAAATATTTTATGGGATAACATGGCATTAGGTGTAACAAAAGTTCAAAAATAATAGATATTTTAATAACTAATTAATAGGTGGAGACGTAGAATTTAATCAAATAAAGTTGAGACCTTCTTAAATAAGAGAAACATATTCATAACGTTTGAAATGTGAGTGGTAAATCATATATAATTTCGTACTGTTAGTATTGTTGGAAAATAGAAAGACTTGTTAGTTGGTAATTAATTCAGAGGGTTATATAATGAATCGTATCAACGAAGATTGACAAACTAGAGGGGTAAACTGATGTATGTTTTGCTGTTTTTAAGTATAATAGTGTTCCGTTTTATATATAGAAGATATATGCCTGTATTCGGCGTTAGTAATATTAGCGGTAATGTTTCAATATGTAATAAAAAGTCCAATAATATTATTATAGTAGATGCCAGGGATTTCCAAACATCATCCCAAGATATGATAAAAGGGTCACAAAATATACCGTTAGCATATATTAGAAGGCAATATGTAGATATACCGAGTAAGAGGATAATCGTTATCGCTTCAGACGCAGTTGAAAAAAACTTATCTATTCGCTTTCTCCAGAAAAAAGGTTTTACTATAGTAGGGTATAGCATAAGAAAAGAGCAGGTTGATAATTGTAATTATGAATTGCAATACGCAAGTAAAAAAAACAGTGTTAAAGTGTAACGGCACGAATGTTAGGTTTAGTAAAAAAGCATAACATGTTATTTAGTCACAAAAAAGAGTTCATGAGTCATGAACTCTTTTTTGTCATGAGATGGTATGAGATGAATTAGTCGAAAGCATAAAGGACAAGTTATCGGTTTCTAAATACATTCAAAAGGTGCGTAGCAATAATGTATAGAAGGTAAATTCCTAAATATCCACCTGTAAGTAAAAAGAAAGGGTTTATAATTATGCCGTGTATTGATGTTGTAAACACTGTATCTGTTACAATAACACGATATATATTATTGGCCACAATGTTACCCAAAATGAGGGCAGCGAGTAAGGCAATTGAATGGATAAGAATCCCAAATAGATTCCGCCTTTGGTTTAAGTAAATCATAATGAATGGAAATAAAACGCTACTTAAAAAGAATAATAGCCTCAAAATTATCACCTCATTTCTATTATTCCAATTGCGATATAATATAGACTTAGTGTAATAAAATTCTAGAAAAAACGACGTGATAACGATGAAAAGGAATGGTGAAAATGATTACAGCGTTATTGCACGGCATAATTCTTGCCTTTGGATTAATTCTCCCATTAGGAGTACAAAATGTTTTTATATTTAACCAAGGGGCAACACAAAAGTACATAACGAAAGCATTACCAGCTATTATAACGGCTGCAATTTGTGATACAGTACTTATCTTATTAGCTGTAACAGGTGTTTCACTCGTCGTGTTAAATTTTGAGTGGATCAAACAAATTATATTTATTGTCGGATTCTTTTTTTTAATGTACATGGGATGGTCTATTTTAAAAAGTAATCATTCCCTTGAACATGAATCGTTTGGAGTACACTTCCCAGCCAAGCGGCAAATTGGTTTCGCAGCCTCTGTTTCATTGTTAAACCCTCATGCTATTATTGACATTATCGGCGTAATTGGACCTAATTCATTAGCTTATAAAGGAATGGAATTGACCGTTTTCACTTTAGCTTGCATTTTTGTTTCGTGGATATGGTTTTTTGGTCTGGCGATAGTAGGAAGATTGTTAGGGAAGGTGGACACGACAGGTAAGCTAGTCAAACGGTTTAACATAGTATCGGCATTTATTATATGGGGGATGGCAATCTATATTGGTTTTCAAGTTTTTTAATGGTGTAATGGTGTAAGGAAAAAATATAATCCGAAGTGATTTTTAATCGTCGGGAATTCTTTGGTCTTATAAATTGACAAGGCAGAAAGAAAATATCTTTCTACCTGTCTATTATTTTGCCAGCTTAAAATAAATGACATGTTCAAATCGAATGTGATAATCGACACCATCTACAGTTAGTTGTAAATGGTCAATTGCAACTCCGGATAATTTCCCCGTTAATTTCTCGTTAATCGTAGCTACTTGGACTCTTTGGTTTAAATGTAGCATGAGATGTTCATGGAAAACCGGTTCCAAATCAATATGGTAACTAGGATTAGTTGATTTCATCGTGTTTTTCAGATTAGGTGAGTGCATATAATATCCAGGAGGCAATAAACCTGTATTATGAGTATGAGGAATATTTTGGTACATAATAATAATCACCTTTCATTTCCTTTGATGTGACATATAACTATAAATGAAGCATTACATGAATAGGCATCGATGTTAGCCTATTCGTTGATACGTTGTTTTAAAGGAAAAGGGCACATATGTTAAAATTATGTAATAGATTAGTAAGGACCCGTGTTGTAAAAGAGGAGGGGTGTATTGTGGAATTATGTCACGAATGTAATTCCGATGTAATCGAAAAACAGTCGAATATCGGGATTAAAATTTTTGCTTGCATAGTGCTTCTTTTCATTCCTTATGGCATTCTCATTTGTTGGGTTCCGTTTTTATTTCCTCCAAAATATTATTGTAAACAATGTGGACATATAATGGATGAACCTAAGTACGTAGATTGGAGAGAGTTTGAAAAAAAGAAGGCTGAGATAAAGAAAGAGGAATAACCTTTTTTTTGTACAATTATTATTTTTGGCAGCCTTTACAGTAAAAGCACTTTCTAGATGAAACTTCTTCCTTCGTAATTTTTGAACCACAACGTTTGCAATTCTCACCTTCACGATCATATACGTTCAAAAATGGTTCAACGCCACCAGTCTTCCTATCTCCTTTATATAATGGGTAATCCATATACCCGCCATATTGAGTTGCTTGTTGAAGTACTTGTCGAATGGAATGATATAACTGAATGATTTCGTTATAAGCTAAATCATTCATATTCCTTGTAGGTAAGATTTTGGCATGAAAACAAATTTCATCTGAATAGCAATTCCCAATTCCAGATAAAAAGGATTGATCCACGAGTGTAGTTTTGATTCGACCACGCTTATTACTAACTAAATCTTGAAAAGCATTTAAACTAAAATTAATATCTAATGGCTCTGGACCTAAGTCCTGTAGTTTTGTTTCGACTTCCTTCTCCTCGAATAAATGAAGATACCCTAACCGTAATCCAATAAAATAAAGATGTTCTTCCCCAAATGAAAGGTGTATTTGAATGGTTCGGTCAGGCTTATCCTCTTCTTTACCGTAAAACATCCAACCACCTAACATAAGGTGTAGAAGTAAAACATGACCATTGTCTAAGTAAAATAACAACTGTTTTGCACGACGATGAATTGCACAAATCCTTTGTTGTCTCGTTTTATCTTCAAAAATAGTTGATTGAACATTAATGGATTTCTCCCTATTTACGAAAACATCTGTAATTTCTTTTCCCTCTATTTTATTTTTCAGCAACAACCGATAGTTTTCCATTTCAGGTAGTTCTGGCATGATAATCCTCCCTAATGAATATCCTCCCTATAAATATCATTAACAATAGTGTTGCCAAAATTTTTAGGCTCATGAAAAAAAGGGAACTCATTAGGAAAATAAGTCATTCGTACCATCATATGTACAAAATAGGCATGGCAATTTATGTTAAACTTTTGATAGATAATTGTTGAATAAGGAGAAACGTTAACTACACTTACATTAGAGGCTCTAAATAAATATCCGTCTATAAGGTGGAGGGGGGATAGGTGATGAAATATAAAAAGCGGATACTCGTGATCTCCTTTACTTTAGTAGTATTAAGTATTGTATTTTCTAGTATGACACCAGATGAAAATGACTTCGGTATTTGGTTAAATGAAAACTATGATGTACATTGTTGGGATATGAAGTGTGATGTATTTGATATTGAAATAGAAGAAAATGGGGAAGTTCGAACTATGACGCTTCAAGCTAATCAAGTCACATATACACCAGGAATTTTTGTTATGAAAAAGCGAGTATTATATAGTAACATTGAAAACTTTGATTATAGGTTAGACGTAAAGGTGTACGGCTCCCTAGGGAAGATATATTTAAAAGAGGAAGAGAAAACGTTTTAACAAATGTGGGGGGGTGTCTTGAGTGAAAAAGCTTTCTATCGTTGTGATTCCTTTATTAATCATTAGTATCATCATAAATGTTTTTCTCTATCAAGAGAATCAAGCTTACGAATTATATCTTTCTGAACAATTACGTAATACAATTTCACCTCTTTCATCAAGTATTTTGCGTAATGAAGAAATTTTACGTGAAATAGTAGCGCGGGAGAAAATTACAGCTACACAAGTTGAAGACTTAAACAACAATTACTATAACATCGCGAAGTCATATCAAACGATTTTGCATACAGGAATAAAAACAAAAAAGATTCCCCCCCATTACATTAGTAACCGACCTACGTTAATATTTGCCGATGAACTCCCAAATTATTTTCGTTCTTTCGTAGAAGAAAGTAGTGTAGAGATTATATCCCATCAGTTTAATCATGAAGAGTATAAGGAAATACTGAAGGTCGCTAATTTACATTTTCAATTAGCTGAATTGATTGATGACAAGATTGTAGGGGCAAAAACAGACGGTATGACAAGTGAATATTGGAGCTACCCACATTATAATAATGCTGTTTCAAAAACATATTGGATTGAACTTTTAAGCGAAATGGAAACCATTGCAATAAATTTTCAGTTATACTGACGGCATAGGAGTCATGTTAGTTTATAGACAGTGTCTTAAACGGATTGCTTTATGATAGAGTTTCATGAAAGAGGGTTAGGAAAGGTAGGAGAAAATGGGAAGTGAGATAAAGTTTTTAGAAGGAAAACACGTTTACTTAAGGCCTTTTGAAGAAGATGATATCGACTATTTTTTTGACAATGCACTTTGGGACCGTGAAATTCGGAAGTTAACTGGTACTCAAACAGTATTTTCACGTATTAGTGTACAAAAATTTATAGAAAGGGTTGCCATGGACGATTCCAGGATTGATTTAATCATTAGTACACGAGAAACGAATGAATTAATTGGGGATCTCGCACTTACGGAAATTGACCATATAAACCGCAATGCACAAATAAGGGTTGGGATATTTCAAAAAGAATATAGGGGAAAAGGATACGGAACCGATGCTTTATCTTTAATCTTGGAATATGCCTTTGACATATTACATCTTCATCGAATTGGTTTGAGCGTGTACCCTTTTAATCCTCGGGGAATTAAGTCTTATGAAAAACTTGGCTTTAAACAGGAAGGTATTATAAGGGATGAGTTATTTTATAATGGAGAATACCACGATTCAATAATAATGGGGGTTTTGAAAAACGAGTTTCATAAACGTCATTAAGTGAAGAGGAACTGCCAAGCAGGCAGTTTTTTGTATCATTAAATAAATTTGAAAAGGGACGAAAAATATTTTATCAATAAGTATGTATTAAGGCTGATTGAATTGGGAGGGTATTTTGAATGAGTGACAAGTGGCTAGAATGGGTAAAAAGAATTCGGGCAATATCACAAGCGGGGCTTACGTATGCAAAAGATGATTTCGACCGAGAACGATATGAGGAACTACAAGCAATAAGTGCGGATATACTTGCACAACATTCGGAGATGGAGATAGGTTCGATTAGACATTTATATAAGTATGAACAAGGTTATCAAACGCCGAAAGTAGATGTAAGAGGCGTCGTGTTTTCTCAAGGAAAGGTTTTAATGGTTAAGGAGAAAAGAGATAATGGTTGGGCATTACCAGGTGGTTTTTGTGAAGTAGGCCTATCCCCAGTTGAAAATATTGTAAAGGAAATTCGAGAAGAAGCTGGATATGAGGTCTTGCCAACAAGGTTATTAGCAGTGTTGGATATGGAAAAGCATTCGCATCCACCTCAACCGTATCATTATTATAAAATATTTATTCAATGTAAAATTATTGGCGGAAAGGCTAAACATAGTATCGAAACAAGTGGAGTTAACTTTTTCGAGGAAGGTCGTTTGCCTAACCTTTCGTTAGCAAGAAATACAGAAGAGCAAATTCACATCGTTTTTCAATTTTTAAAAGACCCAAAGAAACAGTCAATCTTTGACTAAAGAGTGTTTCGGAATTCGCACCCCTATTTATTTGTTTCTCTCTGCTTAAGTTTTAAAATCAGTTTTGTTGCCAAGAAAGCAATATAGGCAACGGCGATATCAATAAGAAATAAATGGTATTTTAGTAAACCTTTTCTTAATTCCAATAGTCCTAATATCTCTTCGAAACTAGCAAAGACATAGGCAAACATAACACTTAACCAAATTGTATGTAAGTAAAAATTTTTATTTCGATTGGTGCAGTACTGGTATAAAAGGATAAAGCCAACAGGGAGAGCTGATGCCGTTACACTTAATGCGAAAGGAAAGAGTGGAATTATAAAGTATGTATGGATTAAGTACGTTTCGCGAGTTAAAGCAATATCTATATATGCCCATAACAAGTGTACTATAAAACCAAAGAAAAAGATTTCAAAAATGCGAAATCTATCCACGGTAAAGAAGAGAAGGATTAACGGGCAAATCATGAGTCCTAAGATAACCCAAAACTGCCATGTGCCCATATGTGAATATTGACTCCAATAAGACACATTTACAGAACTTAATTCGTTACTAATTCCTATAATTTTATCCCAATAGTCATGATAACCCATGTCTATCCGCCTACCTCCTACTCGCTAAACTTATTCGTATTAAGTGTTTGCATTTTTCGTTAAAATATACAATTTTTCTACAGTATACTCTTTCGTTCCAATAAGACATGAATAAAACTTATATGAAAAAGCAAACTAATGAAAGCTTTTAACAAAAAGTGCGTGGAGGTACTAGCATGGAAGAGGTAAATCATAATGTTCAGTTAACATCAGCAGAGGTTGCGAATCTCTGGAGCCAATACATGAACGATAGCATGGCATCCTGTGTTCTAAAATATTATATAAAATGCGCTAAAGATCAAGATATTAAAGAAGTTTTACAGTATGCACTGGAACTTGCTGAAAGACATTTAGATAAAATTAAATCATTTTTATCGCAAGAAAAGTATCCTATCCCGGTTGGGTTCAACGATAATGATGTGGATCTAAATGCTAAACCATTATTTTCGGATAAATTCATAATTTTTTATATTCATATTATGACAATTCATGGTTTAACTGGATATGCAGGTGCGGTTAGTACGTCTATACGTAGTGATCAAATAGACTATTTTGTTAAGTGCAGTAAAGAGACGATGGAGTTACATAAAAGAATTACAAAAGTTATGGTAGAAAAGGGGATAATTAGTAGGCCACCTTCTATAACACCCGCAGAAGATGTGGATTTTGTTACGAAACAAAGCTTTTTAACAGGGTGGTTTGGTGACCGAAGACCACTTACAGCTATTGAAGCAAGCGGTGTTTATTTTAATATGAAAAAAGATGTTTTAAAAATTGCTTTAGAATTAGGATTTAGCCAAGTCGCTGAGTCGAAAGAAATCCGTAATTATGTAGACAGAGGGAAGAAAATTTGTGAAAAGCAATTTGATATTTTAGATTCTATAATGTCTGATAATGACATTTCGTCCCCTCCTAGATACAATGACGAAGTTTTAAGTACAACAAAATCTCCGTTTTCAGATAAGCTCATGCTATTTCATATCGTTACGCTCATTTCAACAGCTTCCGGATATTATGGAGCAGCCTTCTCTGTATCACAACGACGGGATTTAGCCACGACTTATGCTGTATTAATTGCAGAAGTTATGAAGTATGCTGAGGATGGTATGAACATTATGATAAAAAATGGGTGGATGGAGCAACCCCCGACTTTCTCTGACCGAAACGAATTGAAAAATAAAAATGAGGGAAATTAAAATGTCATTCAAATATCAATGGTATTTTCGCATCGCAATGATCATAATTCCTTGGCTCTCTCTCCCGTTTTTGGGGTTGCGTAATTTGAAACGTTTTCTGCCTGCTTCCTTAATTGTGTTATTAATGGGAAGTATTGATGTACAAATAGGTAAGAAAAGAAAGTGGTGGAAATTTTACTACAAACCTAAATCATATTTCTTTAATGAATTCGCTTATCATATTGGCCCATTTTTAATTGGCTCTATATGGGTATTAAAATGGACGTTTGGAGATTTTAGGAGGTTCATTACACTAAATGCAATTGTAGATTTTATATTTGCCTATCCAGTTGAATTCCTCAGTCGTAAATTTAAGGTGTTTCGCACAATTAAGCTAAGCAACTTTCAGTTTTTTATTTACTTCTTTTATAAAGCATTTTTTCTATACTTGTTTCAATACTTATTGGAACATAAATTACAAATGTATCAAGATAAACAATAATTGAGAAAACTGCCCGAGTGACAGTTTTTAGTTTCAGAACAGAACACGTTTTTGTTACGGTTACATTATAAAAACAATAAAGAAATGAATCAAAATTGGTTTAGGTATTTCCTAAATCATTTTTCATTTGGAAAAAAACTGTAAATAGGAGGGATGTTTTTACAACTATTGGAAAAGGATATTAAGGAAATGAAATGATAAAAAAGGACGAGTAGTATGATACATGTTTTAATCAGCACAATATTTATTGCAGCATGTTACAAATGGGGTGATTGGAAAAGATGGCGAACATATTATCCAACTATCCTTTTCTTTATGGTTGGAGACTTACTATATAATGTTTTGTTTTACGACTATCCTATGTGGATGTTTCATGATGGCCCAATCCCATTGTTTCATTACGATGTCATTATTTCCTTATTGCATATGTTTACTCGCTATCCTGCAACTGTAATTTTATATTTAAGCCTGTTTCCAGCCGGGAAAGTTAAAGGGATTGTGTGGGGATTAACTTGGATTGGGGTTTATTCACTAATAGAAGTGTTTGATTTATACATAGGTTCTATTAGTCATCATAATGGATGGTCATTATGGTGGTCGGTCTTCTTTAATATTTCTATTTTCCTCATGTTAAAAATTCATCATCATAAACCATTACTTGCTTGGGGGCTTTCGTTAATGTGGACCCTGCTTCTATGGAATATGCTTGATATACCAGTTTCCATTTTAAAATAAATGGTATTAATAGGGAATTGTAATAATGTAAATCCGGGGGATTGGGGAGGAAACTTATGAAATTGTATGGGGAATTCGATAAAAAATGGGGAATATGAACACGAAACGAATTTACAAGCTTGGAAGGAAATCTTGCATAAAGAACAATGGATACATAGTTAAAACACGATAGTCGGTCAGTATAAAGAGCGTAACATATAAGAAGGTGTAAATCAGGCGAGTGGGAAATCATACATAGTTATGTTAGTATTGAAGTTCAATGACTTATATACTCCTCAACAACGTTTGAGTGAGATCAAACATCATAGGGGGAGACTTTATGGCGTATTTATATCTTTTTTTAGGAATTATCTCCGAAATTTTTGGAACTACAATGTTAAAGGCCTCTGATGGTTTTACGAAAGTTTTACCGATTTTAGGTGCAATTTTCGGGTTTGGTTTCGCGTTATTTTTCTTAGCTTTATCTTTTAAAACCATACCTTTAAGTGTTGCATATGCAACATGGTGTGGAGTTGGGATAGCCGGCGCATCCATTATTAGTATGATTATTTGGAAAGAAAAGTTAAACCTACCCGGAATAATAGGAATGGCCTTAATTGTAATTGGAATAGTGTTACTAAACGTGACGGCACAACCAAACCAGACTAGCGAGAAGTCACTTCACAAACAACACCAAATGACTATACAATAATAACCTTGTAAACTGCCAAGTGGCAGTTTTTTCTTTTATCGAATGAATGCTATAAAGAGTAATGGGAAAGATAACAAAAAATACTATTAGGGATGGGTTTCATGAGCAAATGAATTGGTGGAAACGGTATCTCCCTTAATATCGATTATAAGGTACAAAACTAGCAGTTGTAACAGTGGTAGTATGGAGAAAAGAAAGAAAATATGATAAACAAGACAAATATTGCCCCAATTATGGAAATGGATGAATTAGATGTAGAAGTTACGGAAAGGAGAAACTAGAAAAAGACATGTATTTTTTTTGATGATGTAGACCAAGAAGAACAATAGGGTTAGACTGTTAAATGTAGTTTCAAAAATTCTCGAATGAGATGCAAAGTAAAGGGGGGAGATTCAACATGTCAGGCCTCGTCATGAAATTGTTTATGTGCCCAATTGGGGTTATATTAGCTTGGATTATGTTTCCGAATGTATTTTATACAACTATATTTCAGCCAATCATTATTGGTTTCATTTTAGCAGTATCAGCACATTTGATGGAGATTCTTATATTAAGAAAATTAACGTTTTGGGTGAGTACTATAGCCGATTTTATCGCCGCAACGCTCATCGTCTATTTTGTCTCACAATTACAAGTTACATATGTTACGTTTTTCGGTGCTATATTAACTGCGCTTCTGTTAACGATAACGGAGATTATCCAACATCGTTGGTTAATAAAAAGTGGGAAAACAAAGAAAAAATAGGGAATTAAATAGAATAAAGGCAGACGTGTTAAGGCAACTGCTTATTTGTTTGAAAGTTTCGAAATTTTTCTATATTATTGAAATTTATAGCAATAGAATAGGGGGAAGTTTTATGTCTTTACCTTACTTAAAAGAGGCCATTGCTAACGGGGACAATGAAAAATTAATCCGGTATGTTCGTCTTCACTTTGGTGATGGCAATGAGGAAATGGGAAAAAAAGAGATTGATAAATCATGGATTGAAGCATTAAAACTATTATTAGATTTACCTGAAACAGATAGAGAATTTATATTGGAAACAATGGATAAAAAGGACGACTCTACTTTAGCTCATTTATATTTTCATTTGCATTTTTATTTTGTGAAACGATCGGGGGAATGGAAGCATGACGGAAACCTTTAAATCAAAACAACTACGTTCAGGACTATGGAATACTGTTAACGAAAGGTATCCAGGTTCTATGATTACAAAGGATAGTTACGTACCATTAGCAAATATAACGAAGCCGATTTCAGAGTCTCGTTTAACATTTGTCAGCACAGCAGGGGTACAACCTAAAGGTACGATGCCCTTCGATACAGTACATCCAGTTGGAGACTATACATATCGAAAAGTGCCTTCTCATTTAAAACAAGAAGATTTAGAAATTCATCAATTAAAATATCCTACGTTTGGAGCCAATGAAGATATTAACGTAATTTTTCCCATTAAGAGATTACAAGAATTAGCGGATGAAGGTGTAATTGGGGGATTAACCGACCATTTCTTCTCATTTATCGGCTACAATATGGACCCAACTCTTTTAGAAGAAACATTGGCTGAAAATATTGCTGATGCTGTAGTGAAGGATCATGCAGATATTGCTCTGTTGTCTCCCGCATGACCTATATGCCATCAGTCGATCGCGCTAGTTCAGCGCGCTATAGAGAATAGAGGAATTCCTACTGTATCCATGTCAGTAGCATTAGATGTGACAGAATATATAAAACCACCAAGGTCAGTGTTTGTACCTTTTATGATGGGACATCATTTTGGCGTTCCCTTTCACAAGGAATTACAACGGAGTATTATTTTAGAAGCATTGGAACATTTGGAAGATGCAAAGAACAGTGGAGAAATTAGAACACTTCCGTATAAGTGGGCGAAGGTCCGAAAAGAAGGAAATGCAATAAAAAAAAAGTTAGGACTGAAGTAAAAAACTGCTAGAGAATCACTAAGGTTGAGGTACGTAGCATTAGCTTATAAATTGAAAAAGCGAACGAGCTGTTTCTCGTTCGCTTTTTGAATATATTGAAAATAATGTTTTAAATTTATAATTTTTATTATCTATGCCGCGGTTATATTCCACCTGGATGTTTTAACCTAAACAACGTAAGCCCTACCTCTCTTACGTCCTTACGGCTCCGAAGCCGATCCAGTGTGAGTAAGCAGTTCCGAAAAACATAAGTGGATGCCAGTTACTTTATTCAATATATCGCATTTAAATAATATAACATATACGAACATTTAAAACAAGTTTTTTAAAAAAAGGGGATTTTTTATGAGTACTACTATATTTTTTGTTCGTCATGCCCATTCCATTTATACACCAGATGAACTAAGAAGGCCATTATCCAATAGAGGGATGGAAGATACAAAAAGGGTTACGAATCGGTTGAAACAAGAGGAGATTGACTGTGTAATTTCAAGCCCATACAAACGGGCTATACAAACAGTTGAAGGAGTTGCTAAGCAACTCAATCAAAAGGTCATCATTGAAGCTGATTTAAGAGAGAGAAAATTAGCAGGAGTTTCTGTGGACAATTTTGACTACGCTAGTGAAAAGGTATGGAGTGACTACTCTTTTTCGTGGAGTGGTGGAGAATCTAATGTTGTAGCTCAACAAAGAGGTGTGAAAACAATGATGTGGATTTTACAAACGTATAAAGGGGAAAATATTGTAATTGGTACACATGGAAATATTATGGTGCTTATCATGAATTATTTTGATGAGAAGTATGGCTACTCATTTTGGAAACAGCTAAACATGCCTGACATCTACAAGCTATCTTTTCATGATAGATCTTTAAAAACTGTCGAACATATTCCAATTTAAATAAACCACCCTCCAATGAGTCAATAGTCATAGTCATTAATCTTTCTTAATGAAATTATTAGGTAAAAACTATTGATTTATTTGTTAATGAAGGTATAATTTACTATAGAATAATAGTTCTTTTTAACCGAAAAAGGCAAACTTATCGAAAGATAAGGACGCAAAGCCACGGGCCTAAAGCAAATCGCTACGGTAGCCGGGCCGCCGAAGAAACATTTCCTAAAACAGGTGTGTCGAGTTTCTTACGGCATACCTGTTTTTTTGTTTTTACCTATTAGACTAATGGAGGTATTTGAGTTAAATGTCGGAGAGGAACACACTTCTACAGCAAATTGAGGAAAAACGGAAAGAGTTAAACCAGTGCGCTCATGAAAAGGGCCTTAACAATGAACAAGTATTACAATGTTCAAAGGAAATGGACCAATTAATTCAGCAATACATGCAATTTCATAAATAGATATTTCTTATCAAGGTTAAAAAGAGCGAGTTATTGTAGGTTTCTTTGCACTTACGTCTAAAGAATGAAAAACTGTTTTTAGGGTACTAATTTAGTTTTTAAGGAGCTCCCCAGCGCTGAGGAGCTCTTTTTATATGATAAAATAAGGTGTTAGTAACAAAATTCGGATTTTTATTTAAGGGGAGAGAGCATTGAATACGAAACTATCGTTTGTTATTTATTCACTGTTATTATTATGTGGGGGTTGGCTTTATATAGAAGGGAAGCTGTTTCAATTATTCAATGGAAATACAACTTTATATCATATTGCATATGAATTAGATGATCGACCTCTAATACGTTATGGTTTTCTATTGTTATATTTCATTGGTATCGTTATGTTTATCCGAAATTGGAAAATGAAAAAGGTTTTCCATATTGTATCAATAGGATTGATTTCTCTGTTCGTTATTCCCCTATATACACATATAATTGTGCATGAAATACAAAAAGAACAAATGCCGGTAAGAGAAGAAATAAAGGACGAATTAAACCGGCCAAATCACTTAGATTTTGCTATCGTAGAAACATTTACATTTCATGATGAAACAAAACAGTTAAAGGTTACTTTAAACTACGGAACCGCAAAAAATAATGTTTTAGATCAGTATTTAGATACTGGGGAACCGTTAACGGAAAACAAAGTACGTACGATAAAAAGAAGACTCAATGATGATATGATGTTTGTCGTGAACAGAGTTTGGTCTAGTACACATAAGCCTAAAACGATTGTGTTTAAGGTGAATTGGGGGGAAGAAACGATCTATACGACAACAATACATAAGAAAGACCGCTATTTAAGTTATATTGACAATTCCCCTGAATATGTAGATGAGCGAGACAAGAAGATTGTATATTATCATATTGATGTTGTAGAAAAGACTGATAGATATGTTTTAATGATGAAAGATGAAAGTGGGAATTGGAGTGAAGTGATGTCAAAGCAAAAATGACTACAATTTATGTAGTCATTTTTAATATGTGGTAAAATTAACCAAAGGTTGAATATGAGGAAATTAAATGATTACGTATCCTCGTTTTAAGAAAAACGGAACGATTGGTGTTACAGCCCCCTCTTCTGGAATCCCTGTTTCACTTCATGCAATGTTTCGATCATCGTTAAGTCGAATCAGTGAAAGAGGATATAACGTTGTTTGTGGGACACAGTATGGCAGCAAGAAAAAGCGAAATCTGCACCATCCAAACAAAGGGCTATTGAGTTTCTTAATATGATGAAAGATGATGAAATTGATATGATTATCCCTCCGAGGGGAGGAGAGCTACTTTTTGAAATATTGGAGCATATACCATTTGAGGATTTAACAGAAAAGTGGGTGCTAGGATATTCGGATACGAGCACATTACTGTTATCAATAATGTTAAATACCGGGATAGCTACAGTTACGGCTTTGCCAACTTGATCATTGTATTGATCGAGGGGGAACTGAAGAGGACAAATAAGAATGTCAACAGCGTGTATACGTTGAAAAGAGGCGTTCAAAATAGTTTGCAGAAACAAGAAGTGACAAAAGAAGGATAAGTGTCCACCCTTCTTTTGTTCATCTAATGATTACTGCATAGTTCCCACGTAATAACCGCCTAAAAAAATGGTCACGATGAGGACGAAATGAATAATGGCCCAGCCAATCCTACCATACTGTAAGTGATGGAGGTTGATTGGACGACGTAAGTGACTCGGTATGATTAAGCCTCCTATCCATTCGAATAATAAGAAGAAAATCCACCACCACGTATAGGAGTCCCAAAAGTCCCATTTGAAATTATATTCAATGATCCTCGTCTTATTTAAAGCATAAGTTTCACAAAACATCCCTATATGTATGAGTGTCCAGTAGAACGGTATTTTCCAAACCCATTTAACAGGACTAAAATAAACACCGATAAGTACAAATGCGGGGAATGCAAATGTAACAGCTGTTACTGGCATAATGAGAATCTTTGGAAATAGAACATAAGGGTATGAATAAAAACCAAGCTTCACAAAGATGTAACATAAGACGTTCCCAATAATTGTAGCCAATAGAAATAATAATCCATACAACTTCCAGTTTAACCTTAAAAAGTAGATTAGCGTAACAATACCGAATAGGATGACTGTTACATAAATATAGGATTCAATATTCCAACCTAAATTTATATACTCTTGGATTCTCATCGTATATCCTACTTCCTTTATTATCCATCTTATAATTAATGTTCACGGATGTTAATAAAATATGTATTAATCCATTTTCTTTTCGTACTTAATTTTAGAACATACTTCCTTTTACATTCATAAAGTTTTATTATAGAAAGAAGATTAATTTATCGATACAAAGTTTAGCGGTGAGAGGTTGGCTGATATTTGTGAAATCGTTAGGGAAATTTCCGGAATTTATGTCTGAAGTTACGGTATTAAACGCAATTAATGAAAATATCATTTTAGCTGATAAAGCATACAATGTGATCTGGTTAAATGAAGCAGCGGTTCAATTGATGGAACATGTAGTCCCGCTTTTTAATATTGATCATGTAGAGGATCTTATCGGAGTAAATATGGGCCATTTTCATAGAAAACCAGCCTACCAAAAATCAATTATGGATAACTTAACAACTACACATAGTTCGAGAATAAATATTAAAGATACGTATATAGCCGATATCATTATTAACCCTGTTAAAGTTGAAGGGGAAATAAAGGGTTATGTTGTATTATTAATGGATATTACGACGAAAGCACAAGAGGATGAGAGAAAAGAACAATTAATCAGTGAGTTATCCGTTCCCATTTTACATATATGGGAAAATGCTCTGGCAGTACCCCTAATTGGACCTCTAGATGAGAAAAGATTGGACAAAGTGATTTACAAAATTTTAAACGAATGTAAAAGCCGCAAAGCAGATTATGTTGCAATCGATTTAAATGGTGTAACAGAATGGACTGAGGAAATACGTTATCAATTAGAACGGATGGTTCAAGCACTTAAAGTTATGGGAGCCGATCCGTTAATTGTAGGCATTAAACCTCAACTAGCAAAACATTTGCACGGTTTTTCTGATCAGGAACAATTTTTCACATCTACAAAGGCGGCTACAGAATATATTATATCTAAAAATAAGTAAACTTGATCATGAAGTGCGGATAAAGGTAAAGCCGCACTTTTTATTAGTTGGCATAAATTCAGGACATTTCACCCATGCTAAAAATAAAAGGTAGTTGAATGAGATGAATGTTCAACTAAAAACAGAAATAAATCATTCTTATGAGCTTATCGAAACAGCTAACCATATAAAGTTGAATACGTGGATAGAACATATATTATTTACCCCTCATTGGTGGGGAAGTGTCGCATTGTCAGTGGTTCCTTGGGTAATGTGGTTCGTAGTGCATAGTCGTGAGCGAAGATATCGATTGCTCTTTGTCGGTTTTATTGCAACTATTATTGCCTCTTTTTTAGATTTTTTAGGTGTTCAGTTTGGATTGTGGATGTATTATTATGAGGTTTTTCCGTGGATACCTGCTTATCTACCGTGGGACTGGACATTAATTCCGGTCATAATCATGTTATTGCTTGAGTGGAAGCCGAAGTTATCTCCATATATAAAAGCATTCCTATTCGCTTTTTTAACGGCATTTGTTGGTGAACCACTGTTTGTTTATTTTCAATATTATGAACCAATTAATTGGTACAATACGTATTCCTTTATAATATATTTTATACTTTATCTTATCTGTCATAAAAGTAGTCGTTTGCAAGGGTTTCAACATATAGAGAAATAGATAAGGAGCATTCGATATCGAATGCTCCTATAAAATGTTTAAAATATAATTTACTCGTTAAGACGAATTTCCCCTGGTGTTATCATTTTAAAAGGAAAGGTTTCCACTGTATTGTCTTCTTTTACTACTTCTACTTCCATAAAGGTAGTACCTGCTGCATGTATGTTCAGTCCTGTAATTTTATAGATGTTATCATTAATTTGAAATGCTCGGTTTCTTTTCTCCCAATTTGGCGGCATCGAAAGGGTGACGTAAACATCTTTAATGTTTGCATCCAATGATTTAATTTGAAATGTCATATCATTATACCCTGGTTGAAACGGTGTTATATCGACCTCAATTTTACGATTATCCCCACTGTGTTTATCTGCATAAACTCCTTGTTCAGCTGCACCAGGTGAAGCTATAATTAGCGCAGACGCAATCAGAATAATGACTATACCAATACACAGCTCCGCTACAACTTGCGGTTGAACAGTAGTAGAACCTAGGCGAATCAATTTTCGATTATATAATGCAAAAATGCTCACTATGATGACGAGAATGATTTTAATTATTATAAATGTTCCCCAATTGCTGCTCGCCCAGGAGGAAAAAGTGTAAGAGGGAACAAATTGAATTGACATCCAAATTCCGGTCACAATAGTAAGCATTACACTAATGAGAGCCCACTTGGAAAACTTTGTCAGTAATGCTTTCGTACGTACACCTGTAAGTAACCCAACTAACCCTCCAATCCAGATTCCGATGGAAAGAAGGTGTATTGAGTTCATTGTTATATTAATCATCCCACCATATCTAGGATAAGATGAGTGCCCTGTATAAAAAGAAAATAATAATAAAGAGAGGGCGAATAATACGTAACGATACCTTTTAAACATAAAAGCACATAGTATGAAGAATACTTGTACGGTAGGGAATTGGAATATGTTTAATTTGATTAGTTCTTGAAAGCTTTCTACAGATAAAACGTTTATTGTATAAAGTAAGTATATAATGTATCCAAGGAGTGTAATAAATAGCAAACATAGATTAATCCAGTCTATCTTCTTATTATTAGTCCTTATTGCTATGAACCGCTGGTAACAAGATAGGCCAAACAGTACCAGTATACCTCCAATCATCAGGAAGTGACTGAATTGTTTTGTATCGAAGTTGGTAATAAGTGATGGTTGATCTATCTCCTGTTGACCTTCTATTGAGGTAAATTCGTTTACGGCAAAATAAAAGATTCCCATTTTTTCTTCATTTTTGTCTGGATCTGCTGGACGGACAAACCATGACAGTTGGTAACTCCCCATTTCAAGTGGTTCTTCCACATGTAGTGTTACATGGCTAGGGTCATTTGGGTCTACGATAGGTTCATTCATAATCATTTGTTTTTGATCGTTAAATAAGCCCATCATTGCAACTTGAACAGGTTCGTTAAACCATAATTCGATTTCATCAACTTGTCCCTTAACTAAATCACCGTCTTTGGGCTTGGAAGTAATCAGTTTTAAATCTTTAGTTTCATTGTTTTCTTTATGAGTTGTACTTATGTAGAATTGAAAATTCTCCCTTATCACATCTCCGTCTTGAGCGATTGCCTCTATTTCGACACTATAATGGCCTGGACGTAACGTTCTATCAAACATAATTTCGATGTGAGTGTTACGTTCATTCCGTAAATGCACGTTACCGATATCTATCATTTCGTCATCCCTATTTATCGTGATAGATTCAGAATGGATTTCAATTGGGTCTTGAAACCAGATCTCAATTTTTTTTATGTTTTCCGTAACTTCACGATTGTTCTGGGGAGACGTTTTTTCAATGGAAGAGTGGGCGTAAATTTCAACAGGAAAAGCGAGACTATAAAGTATTAAGATAATGAATAAATAAAATTTAACATGTAGATTCATTGATGAACACCACTTACTTTCTTTTTACTAGGTTATATATAGGCTACCATACAATAGGTTTTAACAAAAACAAAAATAAAAACCCTCCAACAGGAGGGTTACTAATCATTACTTATAAAAATTATTCGTCATCTTCGTCATCATCGTCTTCGTCATCATCTTCATCATCATTATCTTTGTGTTCATCTTCACGCTCTTCGCCTTCGCGTTCTTCATCTTTGCGTTCATCTTCACGCTCTTCGTCTTCGCGTTCTTCATCGTCATCATCATCTTTTTTGTGACCCTTTTTCTTACCTTTTCCTTTATTCGCTTTTTTATCAGCTTTCTTTTCCGCCTTTTCCGCTTTCTTTTCCGCTTTTTCTAGTGCTTTTTCAGCCTTTTTTTCAGCCTTCTCTAATGCTTTTTCTACTTCTTCTTCAGTTTCCGCTTCTTCTAAAGCTTTATTTGCTTTATCTAGAGCTTTTTGTAGTTTAGTAACAGCTTTTTCTTGGTGTTTTAATGCGTTTTGAATACTATTTTTTGCAGCCTGTGGTAAATCTTCACGTTCTAATAACGTATTTAACTGTTCTGTACGTTTTTGAACATTTTCTGTAACAACTCTCTCAATTTCAGATAAATCTTCGCCTTTTTCCTCTGCTTCTGTTAACACTCTTTCTGCTTCACTAACGTTCTCTTCAGCATCTTCAAGTAATTCTTCTGCTTTTTCCTCATCGCCTGTCTCAATGACGAGTTCAGCTTCTTTTAATCTTTTATCGGCATATTCATCTTGAAGAATGACCTTATCAACCGAATCCTCGGTTAACGCATATTCTGCGTCTTCCATTTCACGTGTCGTGTCGTAAAGATCTGAATCAGGGCTTACAACTTCTATTTCACGCTCATCTGTTTCATGTTCATCGGCGAATACTTGTCCTCCGGTTATAATAGCAAAACTTAAGACAATACTTGTTAGTTTTTTCATAATATACACTCCTTTTAATTTATGGTTATATTCGTTTTGAATTGGTTTATACTTTCTGCAGCTGCCTCATCGTACTTGGCTACAGGCGTTTTAAAACTGTAGATATACGTATGATGATCTTGCTTTTCTAAGTAAATATCAGTTCGAATACTACTTTTTCGCTTTGATTTAAAGGATATTTGGTTTGCGCTGTTTTGAATAATCTCTACGTTTCCTGAGGCGGTTTTTAGTTCTTGTTTAATTTCATCAAAGTTTTTCTCTGTATTGACTGATGTTATGATGGCTGTTGACTGTTCATTTTGAAAGGATACGATAAGCTTATGTTCATCCTTTTTCTCTTCATCAACGTTCCAACTATCAGTTTCATATACTATTAGGTTGAAATCATCGTTATCGTATAACACTTCTTGTTCTTCTTTTCGATCATCAAACTTGTTTTGATGATTCTCATCTCGTTGATTCTCATTCTTACATGCTGCGAGAACGATGACCAATAAGAACATGAAGATTAAGCTTAACAATATGTGCCGCTTCAACAATTCCCCTCCCTACCTATCTTAATAAAAAACACATCCGCTTACGTGGATGTGTTTATCCAGTAACCGGTAGCTGGCTGGCATAGGTGTAATCCATTAGCCCCTATAGCTTTGCGTCCTTAGTTTTCACTAAGTTTGCCATTAAACAATTAACTGTATTTTAGTACCCCTTAAATCTACTACAATATACGAAGCCTTAAATGCTCTTTTGGGGGTGTGGGAAAAAACTTTTTTTAATTGTTAAGCATATTATAGTTGAAATCGTTTTGAAGACAAGCACATCTTTAAAAATGATTCAATCTCCCTATATGGAAGTGGAAATAACTTTCATATATATCGACGTTGACTATGGCTTCCTTTTTGACTTGCACAGCATACATACCTTATTTTGAGTAGGAGATAATATAAGATAGCCTTTCATATTAATGGAAATATGTTTATAGTGGTTATGGTCTGGTTAAATAAAATAGGGAAGCAGTTATTCGTGGCACAAAGGGGAACATATTTATGGCAGAGCATAATACGAAAGATCATATTATTGACATACTCCACAAATCACGAAAGAACGATTTTCAATCTGTTCTAGATGAATTACAACCGTATGATATTGCTCGTATATATGAGTTGCTAGAGGCGAAACAACAAGTTCAATTTTTGCTTTTATTAGAAACTGAACAATTAGCAGACTTAATTCAAGAATTAGACAAAGAAAAACAACTAGAAGTATTAACCAAATTAGGGATTGAAAAATCTGCTAAAGTAATGGATTTAATGGACAATGATGATATTGCAAGTATGATTGGAGAATTAGACGAAGAGCAAGTTGAAACTCTCCTGTCAGGAATGAAAACAGAAGAATCCAAAATTGTTCAGAATTTAATGAACTACCCTCCTGAAACAGCAGGGCGGTTAATGACAAATCGTTTTGTGTGGATACCGAAACATTATACGGTGAGACAAACGGTTGAAAAATTAAAATCATTTGCCGAACTAGCTGAAACCATTAATTATTTATATGTAATTGACGAAGCAAAACGTTTAGTTGGTGTTGTTTCATATCGAGAAATAATTTTAGCTGATATTGAAGCAAAGATAGAAGACATTATGTTTACTAGAGTGATTTCTGTTAATGCCGATACTGACCAGGAAGAGGTAGCACAGCTTATTGAAAGGTATGATTTCGTCGCAATCCCAGTTGTTGGTCAAAATGATATACTTTTAGGGATTGTTACCGTAGATGATATTATTGATGTTGTCATAAAAGAGGCGAATGAGGATATTGAAAAATTATCAGCATCAGGTAAAGAAATTGATTTTGATACAAAAGCCTTTGTTGCTGCGTATCGTCGCTTACCTTGGCTCATTGTGTTACTTTTTATTGGGGTTGTTTCAGGTACAATCATTAGTCAATTTGAAGAAACCCTGTCTCGCGTTGTGGCATTATCCTTTTTCATGCCAATGATTGCAGGCATGACGGGGAATACAGGTACACAATCATTAGCAGTTGTAGTTCGTGGTCTTATACAAAAGGATATACATAAATCGGTCGTGACCAAATTAATTTTACGGGAGTTTGGTGTAGGGATAATCATTGGTACTGTTTGCGGCCTATTAATTGCAATTATTGCATACGTATGGCAAGACAATCCGTTTCTCGGTCTTGTTGTTGGAAGTTCACTTGTTATCACATTAATTATAGGGACGTTAGCGGGAACAATTATTCCGATCATATTGTATAAATTAAATGTCGATCCAGCAATTGCATCAGGGCCATTAATTACTACCGTTAATGATATATTATCCTTGTTTATCTATTTTGGTATAGCAACCGCGTTTATTGCACATTTAACGTAAAAAAGCTGTGATTTACTCACAGCTTTTTTCTGTTAAAATGTTTCGAAGTAAATGGGAAAAATTTTCTTTATCTTCATTTGTCAAAGCTTTTGGCCCTTTAGTCTTTGCCCCACTACGCCTAGCCTTTGCATGAGCGTGTCGGGTATTTAATAATTGATCAATATTCTTTTGTGAAAAAATAAATCCTTTATGGTGAAGAACCGTACAACCTTTTCCTAGACCAAGTGCTGCTAGGCCATAGTCCTGAGTTACAATAATATCTCCCTTTTGTGCTAACTGTAAAATATGATAATCAACAGAATCAGCACCAGTATCAACATATTTCGTTGATACACCTTCAGGATCAGGGCTATGAGAAAAATGTGAATAACTTTTGACCAACAAAACTGGCACTTGAAATTGTTTTGCTTCATGGATAATTTCTGATTTTACAGGGCATGCGTCTGCATCAACGTAGATTTCCATAATTCCGCCCTCTTTCCAAAGAATGTACTATAATTAGAATATCATGTTTGTCACCGAGGAGGAAGGTCAATGAACAACGTGACGATTATACCGTTTGCCCCGAAATACGCGAACGATTTTCGGAAGATATCCTACGAATGGCTAGAGAAATATGTAACAGTATTGCCAGAGGATGAAGAGTTATTACAGGATCCACAAGGAGCAATTATTGATCAGGGCGGTTTTATCTTCTTTGCAAAATATGAACAGCACATTGTCGGAACTGTCTCAATACTTAAAGTAGATCATGATACAGTCGAACTTGCAAAATTAGGAGTTACTGAAGATTATAAAGGGTTAAAAATAGGGAAGGCATTAATGGAGTACAGTATTCAAAAAGCAATAGAATTGAATATGAAGAGAATGATTTTATATACAAATGAAAATTTAGAAACAGCATTACGAATGTATGAAAAGTACGGATTTAAAAAGGTGTCGGGCCAAATATCGAAGTATATAGAGACTGACTTTAAAATGGAATTACATTTATGTTAGACAGATTTCCACCATTTTGTTCCATTTAAATTGTATTTAAAAATCGTAATGATTACGATATAATACTTGTAATTTGGAATAAAAATAATGGAGGGCGAAAATGGGAAGACTAGTCCAAGCGAACTTCGCAAATATATTGGTAGCCATAATCATGTTTAGTTTGGTTTATATAACTGTATTGCAACATTCCATTGATACCTTTCTGACGTTACCGGCGTCATTTTATAATTTAAATACAATATTTTTAAGCATCCTTATAGAAGCTGTACCATTTGTACTCATTGGAGTTTTAATTGCCGGAATGATTCAAATTTTTATCACTGAGGACCATATAAAAAGATGGATTCCCAAAAATAAATTTGCAGCTGTTACAATGGGCTGTGTTGTTGGTGCAAGTTTTCCAGCCTGTGAATGTGGAATTGTTCCTATTATTCGTAGATTACTAGGAAAAGGTGTACCTATATATGCAGCGGTGGGGTTTCTCTTAACAGGTCCGCTTATTAACCCAATTGTTATCCTTTCTACGTATATGGCATTTGGGAATGAATTAAAAGTGGCCCTAAATCGAATGGTTTTTGGTTTTATTATTGCTATGATTATTGGTTTCATTGTGAGCTTATTTTTCAAGAACAATCCGTTAAAACCGTCAGAGCAGCAGTCCAATATACAGACAACTTCAGATTATAAAGCTCCGTTTACGAAAAAATTAGTTAGTATGATGAAACATTCCATTGATGAGTTTTTTGATATGGGTAAGTACTTAATTATTGGGGCATTTTTAGCTGCTTTTGTACAAACTTATGTGGCAACAGGTACTTTGCTCGAAATCGGTACAGGTCTTGTTTCTTCAACGGTCGTTATGATGGGACTAGCCTACTTACTTTCACTTTGTTCAGAAGCGGATGCTTTCATTGGTGCATCATTTAAGAATTTATTCCCAACGACAGCTATTATGGGCTTCTTAATTTATGGCCCAATGCTTGATTTGAAAAATACGATAATGATGTTACATTACTTTAAAGCTCGATTTGTCGTTGTTTTTTCATTATTAGTGACAGTGATAGTATTCGTTACATTAATAGCCTTTCAAGGGTTTATGTAAGGAGGGGTGCATTTTGAAATTTAATGGTCAACAATTATTGAGGGCAATTGTTTTACTGGCATTCACCTATTTTCTCATTCATCTTCATATATCTGGTGATATCTTAAAGTATATTAATCCAAAATATAAACAATTAAGTCAAATAGGGGCATTGCTCTTTTTCGTATTGTTCCTTGTTCAAATTACACAGATTCGGGTAGAAAAAGCACAAGGAGACTGTACGAATCACCATCATTGTCATCATGATCATAGCCATGATCAAGGTGGCAAATGGAGAAGAGGGTTCTCATATGGTGTCATTATATTTCCACTTTTAACTGGATTTATGCTACCTCCTAAGACGTTAGATGCGTCAGTTGCAGCGAAGAAGGGAGCAATGGTTTCATTAACAAATCAAGTCACCAAGCCAGCCAATAACAGTACGAAAGATGAGCAACCTTTACTAGAACCTGGTGCTGAAAAATCTCCAAAGGCACAAGTAGATAAAGTAGCACAGCCTGAAAATCCTGAAGTGAGTGACGGGCAAGATGGGCAAATTGACGATGAAATAGATCCAAATCTTTATTCCAACAAAATGACTGAAGAGGAATATGGAGAAATTAGAACAGGTATAAGAGATTCGAATTCAACTATTAACATGACCGAATCTGTTTATTCTATATATTATGAGGAAATCAACTCTAACATCGAATATTATGAAGGTCGAAACGTTACGATTGAAGGTTTTGTGTATAAAGAAGAAGAATTTGGGGAATCAGAACTTGTTCTTGCTCGATTTCTTATTACACATTGTGTCGCCGATGCAAGTATTGTCGGATTTTTATCGGAAGTTCCGGAAGCAGCATCAATAGATGAAGATACATGGCTGAGAGTTGAAGGAACATTTAGTACGGGTGATTATCAAGGAACGCCACTCCCTTCAATACAAGTGACAAGTTGGGAAATAATTGATGAACCGGAGCAGCCATATATTTATTATCCGATTATTGATGGGTAGAAAGCTGGCAAACATAGCTATTTTTTTATCGCGTATAGAATTGGCCTCTTTTTAAAAAATAAAAAAGAGAAATGTATTTTCTCACGAACCTCTAGGGGGGAATCATTATGAGTAAACATCGTATACTCGTACCTGAGGCAAGAGAAGAGGTAAATCAGTTAAAGGCAAAAGTTGCGCATACGACTGATCCTAATGAAGCGAAATATGAAATTGCAAAGGAACATGGCATTCATCTTCGTAGAGGGTATAATGGAGATTTAAAGGCGAAAGATGCCGGTAAAGTTGGTGGCAATATCGGGGGAAGCATGGTTCGAGAATTTGTGGAAATCGCGAAACAAAACTTAACGAATGAGGAATAAAGAAAAAAGGACTTGCATGATGATCATGCAAGTCCTTTTTTAGCAATAGTGATTATACGCATTTGTTAAATTTTCAACAATATCTTCAGTTTCATGTCCCTCGATTTGCTCGCGAGGAATGAAGTGTACAACTTGGCCGTCTTTTAATAGTGCCATCGATGGGGAAGAAGGCTCGATATCACCGAAATATTCTCGCATCTTCGCGGTTGCTTCCCGGTCTTGTCCAGCAAATACTGTTACAGTTTGGTCTGGCTTTTTTTCATTGTTTAGTGAGGCTCTTGCGGCCGGGCGTGCTAATCCAGCAGCGCAACCACATACAGAATTTACGAATACAAGTGCAGTTCCCTTTGTGTTTGCAATAAATTGATCTACTTCTTCAGGAGTAACTAACTCTTCAAAACCTACACTCGTTAGCTCGTCTCTCATTGGTTGTGAAATTTCACGCATGTACTGTTCATACGGGTTCATCATTTATTTCCTCCTTATGAATTATCTCGTTCTTTTTTTGTAGCTTCTGTCATTTGATGCCATACAGATCCTTTAGCTTCTTCACCTTGTTCTATACGACGTAATGCCATCTTCGCTTGCATTCTAACCTCAAATTCCGGGTCTCGAATGGCATCTTGTAAAGCAGGAACAGCTGAATGATCTCCTACTTCATACAAGAACATAGCTGCTCTCCACCGAACCAGTTTGCTTGGATCATTTAAAGCTTTCACCATCTCAGGTATTGCTTCAGGAAAGCCTAAATCCGACAAACAATCTCCTGCAGTTCGTCTTACAGTTGCAACTTTGTCTTGGAGTGCTTTATATAGATAGGGCAAAACTTCAGGCTCTTCAATCATGCCAAGATATGCAGTAGCCAGTCTCCTAATAGAAGTTTTGCTATCATGTAACGCTTTTTCAAGAAGTGGTAAAGATTGATATGTAGGTTCAATACGGTCTAATGCTGCAAAACGAACCTTCCAATCGGGATGGTCCAAGTCTTCTAATGTTACATCATCTTTGTGTTCTTCAGTTAATATAACGTCATTATTATCCATGTGCAGTGCTTTTTCTGTTAAATGTGCAAGGCGCTGCTCATCATATGTTGCATTTAGTTCTTCTACAATTTCTTTCCCAATTTCATCTATTGAGCCATAACGTGGAGATTGCTCTACCCATTTTCGTTCCATAACGAAATTAGGAGAGGACTGTGAAGCTTCCATTGCAGCATTCATGAACATTTCAGGAAGGCCAATTCGATGTTCAGCTATATCATCAATGAGTTTTAACTGCATTGGAATTCCACGGAACATTTGTATTAACACTTTCACTTCACCATATGTTTCTTCAGGATCTTTTTGCTTTGTTGTAGGGATTGGTTCCTGCATAGTCGTGCCAAAAATGTGCTTCACTTGAGGTAAAATATCTTCCCATGAATACTTTGGATTCCGGTCCAACGCAATAAAATCTGCTACATGATAAAGGTTCTTCACCCCATCGATTGCAATGATTTTTTGAATATATTTCGGTGCGTTCGCATAAGTTTCCCCATGTTTATAATTATGTCTTTCCCCTTCTGGTAGCGGGGTGCTTAAAACGATTTTCATCGAATTTGGACTTGGTGTCGGCTCAATCGTGACAATTTGCATACAATTCCCCCTTTCACCCACTACGGTGATTTTATCAAAGAAAGTGATAGGATTCCATTGATTGAGATTTGGACTTAAGAATATCGTTCTGTATAATTGGCGGTATTGAATATATTAACCTTTTCGAGAGCTTCGTTTGGAGTGAAGATACATGAAACACTGGATCAAAGTCTTTATTGCATCTATATTTGAAATTTTATGGGTAATTGGTTTAAAGCACGCTAACACCTTCTTATCATGGTCAGGTACAGTAGTTGCCATTATCTTTAGTTTTTATTATTTAGTGATGGCAGGCCGATACCTTCCAGCAAGTACGGTTTATGCTGTATTTGTAGGATTAGGCACTGCAGGAGTTGTATTATCAGAGATTGTCTTTTTTCATGAGGATGTAAGTATCATGAAATTGTTATTGATTGCACTTTTGTTAGTCGGAATTATCGGGTTAAAAGTTATAACAGATGAAGAAAAAGACGGAGTTGAAGACAAATGGAATGGGGATTATTAATCTTAGCAGGCATATTTGAAATGTTAGGCGTTATTATGATTAATTATTTACATGAGAAACGTAATATTAGTTCTCTATTATTATTGCTCATTTCTTTTGGTGCTAGCTTCTTTTTATTAGCTATTGTCATGGAAGTATTACCGATGGGTGTTACATATGCTGTTTGGACTGGGATTGGTGTTGTTGGTAGCACACTATGTAATATTTTGTTTTTTGGAGAATCAATGAATTGGCAGCGTCTGTCGTTTATTATGCTCATTTTATTTACAGTAATAGGACTAAAATTTACTGTTTAAATAATAAATGAGTAATCATGAATTTTTTTGAATAATAAATGAAAAAGTTGATATTTTAAGTTTGTTTTTTGAGGCTTCGATAATCACCTTACAACCTATAGATGATAGAGGGAGTTATCCATTTTCCATTTTTTAATTAATGACTTGTACAAAAAAATATTATATTATAAATATACAGTAAATGATAAAGTGGTATTATCTACGCTTTTATGCGAATATTCTAACAATAGGAACGAAAAATGAAAGATAGGGGGAAACGTGTATGTCATTAACGAAAAAAATTATTATTGGTTTAATCGCCGGTATTGTAGCAGGTGTAATATTAAATGTAGCCGTTCCAGAAGCAGGATATGAATTTTTAGCAACATATATTCTAGACCCGGTAGGTAAGATTTTCATTAACTTAATTAAGATGTTAGTTGTTCCTGTTGTTGTTGTTTCATTAATTCTCGGTACAGCCGGTATTAGTGACCCTAAAAAGTTAGGGCGCATGAGTGTAAAAACAATCGGATATTTCTTAGTAACAACGACTATTGCGCTTACATTAGCGATTGCTACCACTTTTATTGTGAAACCAGGTTCCGGAAATTTCCAACTAGATGGTGCGGAATTTGAAGGTCAAGAAGCACCTCCAATTGTAGAAACAATACTTAATATCATTCCAACTAACCCAGTTACGGCAATGGCTGAAGGAAACATGCTCCAAATTATCCTATTCTCCATTTTAGTTGGATATGCTTTAGCACAATTAGGTCAAAAAGCAGATACAGTATTGAAATTTGTTCAACAAAGTAACGAAATTATTATGAAACTCGTTCACGTAGTCATGAAATTGGCTCCATATGGTGCGTTCGCACTAATTGCGATTGCAATCGGTGGCCAAGGGTTAGATGCAATTATGGCAATGGGGAAATATATGTTTGTTGTGCTATTTGTATTATTCCTGCATGCTATTTTGACATATGGCACTGCGGTGGCTACTTTAGGGAAAATGAATCCAATTCAATTCTTTAAAAACTTTTCGCCAGCTATGGTTGTTGCCTTCAGTACTGCAAGTAGTGCAGCAACATTACCTGTATCCATGGATATGGCACAAACAAAATTGAAAGTTCCAAAAGGTGTAAGTAGTTTCGTGCAACCATTAGGTGCAACAATTAACATGGATGGAACTGCAATTATGCAAGGTGTTGCAACCGTATTTATTGCTCAAATTTATGGTTTAGATTTAGGGTTATCGGCTATATTAACTGTCATTTTGACGGCTACTTTAGCTAGTATTGGTACCGCAGGCGTTCCTGGTGTTGGGTTAATTATGTTAACGATGGTACTAACATCTGTAGGATTGCCAGTAGAGGCTGTTGCTCTAATACTTGGTGTGGACCGTCTCCTTGACATGGTCCGTACAGCTATTAACATTACAGGGGATGCTTCATGTGCTGTAGTTGTAGCAAAAACGGAAAAGAAACACGAAGGTGAAGTTGCATAATATAGAATTTTAAAAAATCATAACAGTCCCAATATAAGGACTGTTATGATTTTTTCTTTTTTTTCGCTAAACTTTGGCGGTCACTTGCTAAAGGAGGCTGTTCAAGCCATCGGTTTTTAATCATTAAATTGGCGCAGTCTTCCGCATAGGCTAATAGTTCACTTGTTAGGCGGGTATAGTGAGCCCCTAAGTCTCTTCGACTATTAACACTTAATGCTGCACCGTAAAATCCAACAGCAGCTTGAGTGGAAAATTGAATTTGATACATTATGAATTTGTCTGAGAATGTTTTCGTTGTTGAGTTTGTCACTAGGGATTGCCACGAGATCGGTGAATTCAACTGTTCTTCGTTAAATATGGATTTGAAAATTTCAGTATGTTTGTTGGAAATCCGTATGCCACGTTCAACGATGTTTTTAATGGTTTTGGATTGAGTTACTTGAGCAAAGGCGACTTTTAAAGCGACGTGTAAGTGCATTTTATTCATATTAAAAGATATATCACCTATCTCCATTACTGTAAGAGGACGACGATTACCGAACCAACCCGTTAAAAAGCTCTGCTTATCTACAAAGCTAGTAGTTTCCGGTGGTTGTACTGAAGGTGGCCGTGTAAATAATCCCTTCTCAAGCAGTGCATTCATTGCTTGATCGAATAGATCCATCGTTTCCTCATTGCACTGAATAAAGTATTTTCTCATATCAGGTCGAATGGAAGTACCAACCGACAAGTTGTAACCTGTTAACCCATGTAGTGTCATTATATATATGTAATATAGGTAAAAAGGATCTTGAAATAATCTAGGAGCTTTTACGTTTACATCTTGTTCTGTAAAACCTGTTGGAATAGGAAATCCTTCTTCGTGGAAAAACTGTTTACAACTTTCAATATGACTCTCGGCTAAGCTTAATGCTCGTTTGTAAATATGTATCGTATCTTCATCTTCTAAGTGGGTTAAAGCATATCGAAAGAAACATATAGACATTGAATCATACATATATTGAGTCCAAAGGCTTGCAATTTCCGGAGCTGTTAATCGTACTTTATGATTTAATTCCATATTCGGCCTCCTAAAGAAGCAATGATTATATATAATTTTCCAAATAAGTTCTGTTAATATGTATAGAAGTATCGAAAAATAGCGAAACCCCTACGAAAGTCTTATAAATCAAAGGGTTAAGTTGTTTGAAATTGTCGAATATTAAGTGCTCAACCTTGACATAATAGTCTGAATATTATACATTTTTTATATAATTCTACTTTAAGTTATTACTTTCGAGAAGGTTTTGCAGTTTCTGTTTATTAACATAAATGGATATTATTGTATAAAAATACATAATCGAAAGTAGTTATTCGTAGTATTTAATAGGTCTTTACTACTAGTACTATTTGAATTTTATTGTTATAAAACAAACGATCTCTGCAATGAAACCACTCAGAGCTCTCTTTGTTTTAAAATAAACAGGAGGTGTCACAACAAATGTTAGATGCATGGACATTTTTTTGGTTTGCAGTTCCAATGCCACTGTTAGTAGTTTGGGCAGTAATTAGTTATATTAAAGAAGGGAAGGGTGAACAGTAATGAACCCCACGACAGTTACGTTTATATTATATTTAGTTATGTTAATCGTTATTGGTATTATTACATACCGGATGACAAGTACTCTTTCAGATTATATCCTTGGAGGACGTAAATTAAATAGTTGGGTTGCTGCTTTTTCAGCACAAGCTAGTGATTTTAGTGGATGGTTATTGTTAGGTCTTCCAGGTGCTGCATATGCTGCGGGTTTAGGGCAATGGAGTTTATGGATTGCCGTAGGTTTAGCAATTGGTGCAATGATTAATTGGCAGTATGTTGCCAAAAGACTTCGTGTATACACAGAATACTCAAACAACTCCATCACATTACCAGAATTCTTTGAAAATCGGTTCCGCGATAAATCAAGTCTTTTACGTGTTATTTCCGCGATTTTTATTCTAGCATTTTTCTTATTTTACACAGCATCTGGTTTAGTAGCAGGTGCGAAGCTATTTAATGGTACATTCGGAATGGATTACCATACAGCACTTATTCTTGGTGGTATTGTTATTGTAGGATATACATTCTTAGGTGGATTCTTAGCCGTAAGTTATACAGATTTCATTCAAGGATTTTTAATGTTCCTTGCGCTATTCGTTACAGCAGTATACGGACTAATTGAAATCGGTGGTTTTGGTGCTTTATTTGATACGTTGAAATCTATCGATGGTAGTTTAATAGACGCTTCGGCTGCAACAGCTTATGATTCTGAAGGTTCAGTAGTATGGGCTGCAGCTGGCTCAATTGGTTTTGTTGGAATTGTTTCCGCACTAGCTTGGGGCTTAGGTTACTTTGGACAACCACATATTTTAGCACGCTTTATGGCGATTAAATCCCATAAAGAAGTAGCAAAAGCAAAAGTAATTGCGATTACAATGGGGGCTGTTATTCCTCTATATGGAGCAATTATCGTTGGTATGGTTGGTATTACAACATTTGATGTGCCACTTAGTGATCCTGAGCAAGTATTCATACAACTTGTACAAGTTATATATAACCCATGGGTTGCAGGTTTCTTATTAGCGGCAGTATTAGCAGCCATTATGAGTACGATTGACTCTCAATTATTAGTGTCTTCTAGTGCACTGTCAGAGGACTTCTACAAAAAGTTTTTACGTAAAGAAGCTAGTGAAACTGAATTAGTATGGGTTGGACGTTTTTGTGTACTAGGGATTGCGCTTGTTGCAATGGCATTAGCATGGAACGAAACAAGCTCTGTTCTCGACCTAGTATCTTACGCTTGGGCTGGTTTTGGTGCTACATTCGGTTCAGCAATTCTATTTTCTCTATTTTGGAGAAAAACTACACGTAACGGTGTATTAGCCGGTATTATTGTTGGTGGTCTTACCATTTTCCTTTGGGGCTACACAGGATCAGATTTATACGAAATGGTTCCAGGTTTCATCTTCTCATCCATTGCAATTGTAGTTTTTAGTTTAATTGGAGAAGGACCATCAGAAGAAATCTTAGAAGAATATGATAAGGTTACTGGCGTAAAATAACTCATAATATAAAACTAAACGAAACATATGTGAAAAGGAGAGGCCATCATGAGTAACGAAAAAATATATGGAAATACTCCTTGCTTTCTAGGCGGTCGTAAAGTGTCCTTTGATTCAAAGGAGATTAACGAAAAGGATGTATTAATTTATGGTGTTCCGTGGGAAGGTTCAGTAACTTGGGGTGATTACACAGGATGTGAACTAGGACCGAAAGTTATAAGACTTTCGTCGGCAAGATATTCAGGGTATCTACCTGAATTGAATCACATTGATGTGTTAAGTCATTATACATTAGGTGACTTAGGGGATATAGATGTTGTTCCGGCAGATTCGATCGAAACAATGAAACGTATCGAGAATTTTTCCGGAAAAGTATGGAAGACAGGTAAATTTCCTGTAGCCTTCGGCGGGGACCATGGAATCACATACCCTATTGTAAAGGCATTAGGCGAGGAGATTAACGGAAAAGTTGGAATTATCCATCTTGATGCCCATTATGATAATCATCCTGATCATGAAGGGGACTTATATGCGAGAAGTACACCTTTCGCACGCATTTATGAGGATGAAAATGTCCGAAATGAAAGTATCGTTCATATGGGAATCCACGGCCCAAGAAATAAGCCCGAAACAGGTAAGTTTGCAAACGAAGTCGGTGCTACTACTATTACTTCACGTGACATTAAACAATCAAGTAATTTGGTAGAAATGGCTAGGAAGGCATACGAAATCGCTAGTAAAGGTACAGATGCTGTTTACTTAAGTATTTGTAGTGATGTTCTAGATTTTGCCTTCAATCCAGGGGGGCCAGTAGACGGTAACGGACTTTCATCTTACGAGCTTGTTGAATTAGTACATGAATTTTGTAAACTTGGAGTAAGTGGTATGGATTTGGTGGAAATATATCCACAACAGGATCCAAATGACTTTTCTTCACACTTAGCGACAACAATTGTTTTGTATGCACTTGCTGGTAACATTTTAAGTGAAAAAAATTAATGAAGGTTATAGAAGAGAGATGAGGATGGTTTATGCTATCCCCATCTCCTTTTATTTGGTTAAAAACTCTGTAAATTACGCCTAAGAAGAAATGACAATGATACAAGGTGGGATGTACAATGTTGCAGGTAAATTCGCAGTCTATATTGGTTTCCCGGTGAAAAAGTGGTGTTTCAGGCGACATTCTTCCTGTCTCTCCTCGTCGGATACGGCAAGAAAGTTATCTATTATAAACGGATGTGGAATTGGGATATGGACCTGCAATCGATGAAGCGGGAATAAAGTTGTTTCTAAGGAGGTACTAATGAAAACAATAGGGTTAATCGGAGGAATGAGTTGGGAGTCGTCAGCGTTCTATTATCGAATCATTAATGAAGAAGTTAAGGAAAGGCTAGGAGGTCTACACTCAGCAAAATGTATTTTATATAGTGTAGATTTTCATCCGATAGAAAAATATCAAGCGACTGGACAGTGGGAAAAAGCGAGTGAAATCATAACAAAAGCCGCACAGTCGTTGCAAACGGCAGGTGCTGATATCATTATTCTATGTACAAATACAATGCACAAAGTGTTTAACGTTGTTTCAGCTACTATTGATGTTCCAATGTTACATATAGCACATGCAACGGGGAAAGCACTAACAAAAGAAAACATCAGTAGAGTGGGGCTACTCGGGACAAAATATACAATGGAGCATTCATTCTACAAAGGGGAGCTTCATGCGTTAGGATTTCAAGTAATCCTTCCTGATGAAAATGATATTAACCTCATTAATCAAATTATTTTTGAAGAGCTTTGTTTAGGAGAAATAAGGCCCACTTCCAGAGAAAAACTAAATCAGATCATAAATCAGTTAGGCATACAAGGAGCTGAAGGAATTATATTGGGTTGCACTGAACTTGGCCTTTTTCAATTTCAGTCGAATAAAATGCCAATATTTGATACGACTAGAATTCATGCAATAAGTGCAGTTGAATATGCTTTAGCCTAATTGCAAGGCCCACCTGTTTTGAATTAGTATTACTAAAATTGCGATGAAAGTTCAATCAGGTTGGGCCGTTAGTTTTTTTTGTTATCACTTTTTGAATAATAAAACCTACAATTAACCCTGGTAAAACAGAAAGCATCGGAAAAAAAACTGGTCCTAACGATACACCAAATAGCTTAACTTGATCAGAATACATTAATCCTACTGTCACGAAATACGCAGAAAAGACAAATGGCAAGAAAGAATAAGGCTTTTGGCCTCCTCCTGCATCTTTAAAGGCATCCCACATAGCAAAAAAATATAAACATGGGTAAAACATTAACCATTGGTAGTTCGCATATTCGCTTGCTAAATGAATTTGTCCATTAAAACTAAACCGAATAATTTCATTAAAATTAGCTTGTACGTTAATTAAAAACTCCAAAATAATAAAGGTAACCCCTTTTAAAAACTTACCATTCAATAGTTGTCCGAAACCAGGTAGTGCAATTGACCATAACAACATTTCGGTTGGTTTTTTTTGGTTAGTGCTCATAATAGTTCAAACCTTACCATGTTTTTATTAACACTATGTTTGTAATAGTGATACCAATCCCAACAAATGTTATGATAACTTCCGAGTAAAGATTCTTTATCCTGAATATGCTCCATTACTATTCCTCCAGATTGGTATATCTATATAATATAGTGCCCAATTCTTAACATAATTATTGTTGATGTTTTGGAAATTACTTGGAAAAAACAAATATGAACAACTTGATATGACGTAAGGGGGAGTATATTGAAAAGATTAACGCAGCTTTTAATCAGCGTAGTGGTCAGTAACCACCTCTTTATTGTTATTATTGTAATAATAGACTGCTGCGTATTTAGGAGTGAAAATATGCACTATACATATATTCTTCGTTGCAAAGATAACTCATTATATACCGGTTATACAAATCGATTATTATATCGAATTGATATGCACCAACAAGGGAAAGGGGCTAAATATACAGCCAGCAGATTACCGGTCAAATTAGTATATGTTGAAGAGTTTGAAACAAAGTCCGAAGCATTAAAACGTGAATATGCAATTAAACAACTAACAAAAAGGCAAAAAGAGGCATTAATTCAAGGAAAAGGGGAGCAAAAGTGAAGGGGGGGTTCGTTTGTTCTTTCTATTATTTTTCGTATTTGTGTTATATTCGCTCATCTCTTTTCAAATGTCAGGGGAAAGGGAAGGGAAGAAATTTTTAGTTAGTCTATGTGCAGCATGGTTTCTATGTATTCTTGTTAGTAGTACTGTTTACGTCGCGCCTGCACCGCTACAATTAGTGTTTATCTTAGTAACAGTGTTATTTGCATTTATCTTTTATGGATATTTTATTTCTACTCTTTATAAACAATATTAAAGGAGGACTATAATGGGGGATAATATCGAAGAATTATCTACGAAGGATAGTTGGGAGCGTGCCTTTCCAATCATGTACCAATTACGCCCCCACCTTAAACTGGATACATATATCCAGTTAGTACAAGAGGCGGTGGAGCTGGACCGATATAAGATGTACGGGTTATTTGAAAAGGAACAGCTTGTATCAGTTGTTGGATTTAAGCCGATGACAACACTTTATTACGGACGTTTTGTTTGGGTTTGTGATTTAGTCACAAAAGAGGAGCATCGTTCCAAAGGTTATGGTGAACGGTTATTAGATTATGTCCATTCATGGGCTACTGAAAGAGATTATGATCATGTAGCGTTATCATCAGGACTTGAACGTTATCATGCCCATCGTTTCTATGAACATAAAATGAATTATGAAAAGGTAAGTTATGTGTTTAAACGTTCAAGTTCCAACCATGAATAGAGATAAGTAAAGATCGGTTAAATAAATTAACCGATCTTTACTTATAATACTTTACTTAAGAATGACTTTGTTCGTTCATGTTGAGGATTATCAAAAAGTTCTTTCGGTACGTTTTCTTCAACAACGTAACCGCCATCCATGAAGAGAACACGGTCACCGACTTCTTTTGCGAAACCCATTTCATGGGTGACGACAACCATTGTCATACCTTCCCTGGCGAGATCTTTCATAACTTCTAACACTTCTCCTACCATTTCTGGGTCTAATGCAGATGTAGGTTCATCAAACAGCATAATTTTTGGTTCCATCGCAAGTGCTCTAGCAATGGCAACGCGTTGTTTTTGACCTCCGGATAGTGAATCAGGATATGCGTTTGCTTTTTCAGCCATGCCAACCTTTTCGAGTAGTTGCATGCCTGTTTCCTTAGCTTGCTGCTTAGAAACCCCTTTAACATTCATAGGAGCAAGTATAATATTCTCCATCACCGTTTTATGTGGGAATAAATTAAACTGTTGGAATACCATCCCCACGTCAGTACGGACTTCATTAATATCGGTCTTCGGATCTGTTAAATCAACACCTTCAATTAATACTTGTCCACCTGTTACAGATTCTAATAAGTTTAAGCATCGTAAAAACGTAGATTTACCAGAACCTGATGGGCCGACAACAACGACAACTTCCTGTTGCTTTACATTTACACTTATATCTTTTAATACTTCTAATTCCCCGAACGACTTCTGTAAATTACGAACTTCTATCATTTTGTGTCTAACCTTCTTTCTAGTCTAGTCAGTAGATAACTTAAAGATAACGTTAGTATTAAATATATGAAGGCAACAGTCAAATACGGTTCCCATGGACGGTAGTATTGGCCCTGCATGGCACGCCCCCAGTACATTAATTCTGGAGCAGCAATAACAGCACCTAATGAAGATTCTTTAATTAAAATAATAAACTCATTCCCTAACGGTGGAATCATTCGTTTAAATGCTTGAGGTAAAATAACATGTCTCATAGCTTGTCTATGAGTCATACCTAATGAACGGGCTGCTTCCATTTGTCCTTTTTCAATGGACTGAATACCCGCACGGAAAATTTCTGCGATATAAGCTGCAGCATTTAAAGATAATGATAAAACAAGTGCTAATAATGCGTTGGTCGTACCCGCAAATAAAGGAACAACCCCGAAGTGGATTAATAAAATTTGCACAAACAACGGTGTACCACGGAAAAAGTGAATGTACCAAGCAAAAGGCAAGGCAATCCATTTATTTTGAACAATTTTTCCTAAACCAATGAATAAGCCTAAGATACACCCGAGTAATATTCCGAGTAATGAGACCCCAATTGTTAAAAATGCCCCTTTTAGAAATAAGGGACCATACTCTGCAATCAAATCAAACCGAAAGTCCAATGATACCTCTCCTCTTTAAACTCAAAAATTGCGTAACACGTTTTTATGTTACGCAATTTCATTATTATTTATCGTTTTATTTTACAATTACTGTTGGTCAATTAAAGCATCAACATTTGGTGCTTTACCGAACCATTCTTCAAAAATCTCAGCGTAAGTACCGTTTTCAATAACAGTTTTCACTGCTTCATTAATGTCTTCCTGAAGCTCGCTCCCTTTCGGGAACATTAAACCGTAAAATTCAGATTCAAAGTTTGGATCTTCAACTGTTTTTAAGTCTTTATCTGGATTATTTTTTACATATTCCAACACAACTGTATTATCAGCAACAACAGCGTCAGCTCCACCTGCTAGAAGCTCTTGGATTGCTAAGTTATTGTTTTCAAATTTTGAAATATTTTTATTGTTTGTACCTAGGATTTCTTCAACTACTTCTTGACCAGTAGTACCGTTTTGCACAGCGACTTTTTTACCTTTCAAGTCATCGCCACTTTCAATATCGCTATCCGTTGGTACTAAAATCATATTTCTAGATTCGAAATACGGAACTGAAAAGTCATATGTTTCTTTACGATCATCGTTAATTGTAATTGCGGAAATTGCAAAGTCAGCATGTTCGTCTTTAATCTCTACGAATAAAGGATCCCAACCAACGTTCTCAATTGTGAATTCATAGCCAGCTTCTTCAAGTACTGCAGTAATAAAATCAACGTCAAATCCAACAATTTCTCCTTTATCCATGTACTCGAAAGGAGCATATGCAGCATCAGTTACTACACGTAATTTCTCTTTTTCGTCGCCTCCGTCGGAACCTTGTCCGTCGTTTTCACCATTTTCACTTGTACCACAAGCTGCTAATACAAGTATAAGACTTGCAAAAATTAATAGAAAACTTTTTTTCATCTCTGTTACCCCCAAATATTTTTGAATATTATTAATTATACCACAATTTTTTTATCCTACTAAAGCGTTCAGTAGTTTTTTGAAGACTTAATTATTATACGTCCATGCGTGTAAATATGCAATGGGTGATAATAAAGAAATTTTTGGTATATTATCATTTATATAATATTAGATATCGTGTATTTTTATGTTAGGCAAATTATATACGAGGATGATGGAGAATGAGTAAAAATGCAGGTGTTTTTTTAGTTTTATTTGCGGCAATGTTATGGGGCACAACAGGTACTGCACAAGCATTTGCTCCAAGTGAGGCTAACCCTCTTATTATTGGGGCGCTACGTTTAGCTGTTGGGGGAGGAGCTTTATTACTGTTTGTATGCTTAAAGGGGAAATTAAAAAAAGGGAACTGGCCGTTACTTATTACGGGCATAGGGGGGATAAGTATGGCGGCTTATCAACCACTATTTTTCTCAGCAGTATCGATGAGTGGAGTTGCTGTCGGAACAGTTGTTGCAATTGGCAGTGCCCCTATTCTGGCAGGTTTATTAGAAGTTTTTATTTACAAAAAGATGCCGAAAATTCAATGGTGGTTTGCGACTATGATCGGCATTTCTGGAGTGCTACTTTTGTTCAATCCGTTTCAGTCTGAATCGTTCAATGGTGTTGGAATCTTTATGGCGATAGGCGCTGGACTTTCTTTTGCTGTTTACACATTAGTAAGCAAGCAGTTGTTACAAAGCCAAAATTCTGAAGCCGTTGTAGGGGTTATCTTTTTTCTGGCAGCTCTATTGTTGTTACCTATATTTTTCTTCTTTCCATTGCAATGGATACTAGAGGTTGGAGGTTTCATAACGATTTTACACTTAGGGTTGTTGGCTACCGCATTAGCTTATTTATTGTTTTCAAAAGGTCTAAATGATCTTCCAGCGTCACATGCTGTTACCCTTTCACTAGCTGAACCGTTGACTGCTGCCTGTTTAGGCGTATTCCTGTTGAAAGAAACGTTGACTTTTACTAATACCATTGGGATAGCTCTCGTATTTATGGGGTTAATCCTCTTAACTGTACGTAAACGGGCAAGGAACGAGGAAGATGTAAAACAAGTAATCTAGTATGTATAAAAAGTGGGCCTGTTTAATATATTTTACTATATTGACGTCTATTTGAATGATGTGACATAAATGTTGACGAGGAAAATTTTACCTTTCATAATGAAAGTAACATCAAGGTTCGTTCTTAAATGTAGTTCATTTCGTCTATAAATGATTGATTTATAGAAAATTAAAAGGGGCTAGGGGGAATATTCATGAAAAAAATTATTAATGATCCAAACCAAGTGGTCCAAGATATGTTGGCCGGTATTGTTTCAGCACATCCAGATGATGTAAAACAAGTACCAAATACTACGGTTATTGCGAGAAAGGATGCACCAGTTGCTAATAAGGTTGCGTTAGTGAGTGGTGGGGGTAGCGGACATGAACCAGCACACGCTGGCTATATTGGTAAAGGAATGTTAGATGCTGCTGTAGCTGGAGAAGTTTTTACATCACCTACACCGGACCAAGTACATGAAGCGATAAAAGCAGTTGATAGCGGAAACGGTGTTTTTTTAGTTATCAAAAACTATACAGGGGATGTTATGAATTTTGAAATGGCAGCTGAAATGGCAGCAGCTGAAGGAATCCAAGTAGAACAAGTAGTTGTTAATGATGATGTAGCTGTTGAAGATAGTTCATTTACAACTGGTCGGCGCGGAATTGCAGGAACTGTCTTCGTACATAAAATTGCAGGCGCAAAAGCGGAAGCAGGTGGGTCATTAGAAGAAGTAAAAGGTGTAGCAGAAAAGGTCGTAGCGAATGTTCGCTCGATGGGCATGGCCTTAACTCCATGTACGGTTCCTGCTGCTGGAAAACCAAGTTTTACGTTAGAAGATAATGAAATGGAAGTTGGCATGGGAATCCATGGAGAACCAGGAATAGAGCGAAAAGTCATTTCTTCTGCTGATGCTATTGCAGAGGAATTAACAGGAAAAGTGTTAGAAGATATCGATTATTCGAACAGTGAAGTTGCAGTTATGGTAAATGGACTAGGATCTACACCTGAAATGGAGCTTTATATTTTAAATAACAAAGTACAACAAATTTTGAGTGATAAAGGGATTAATGTTTATAAAACATTTGTCGGAGAATATATGACATCCTTGGAAATGGCTGGTTGTTCTGTAACACTTTTGAAATTGGATGATGAATTAAAAGAATTGTTAGATGCTCCTTCATCTGCACCAGCGTTCCGTAAATAATCAAAAGGGAGTAGGGTTAGCGATGAATTTCCAAGTAAATGAAGTAAGACAATGGATCGAATTAACAAACGAAAAAATACAAAGGAACAAGGAATATTTAACGGAGTTAGACCAAGCCATTGGGGATGGGGATCATGGAATCAATATGGCTCGGGGGTTTCAAGAAGTGGTTAACAAAACGAGTTCCTCCGAGTATACGTCAGTATCAGATATATTAAAAGATGTAGCGATGACTTTAATGTCAAAAGTGGGAGGCGCCTCAGGACCGCTATACGGAACTGCTTTTTTAAAGATGTCAATGGCTCTTAAAGATAAGGATGTAGTAGACTACAATAGTTTGGTTCTAGCTATTGACCAAGCATTGCAAGGAATAATTCAAAGAGGAAAAGCTAATGAGCGGGAGAAAACACTCGTTGATGTTTGGGCGCCAGTCGTAAAGTTTTTACAAGATCGTACAACCTTTCATGCAGATAAACTTATCCAAGTTGCAGAAAAAGCAATGGACGATACTAAGGACTTGATGGCGATAAAAGGAAGAGCTGCATATTTAAAAGAAAGATCAATCGGTCACTTAGATCCGGGTTCAGTCTCATCCTATTACCTATTCCAATCACTGGGCGAAGCAATTAAAGGGGGCTCATAAACATATATGTCATATGTAGGTATTGTATTAATCTCACATAGCGTAAAAGTTGTTGAAGGAATTCACGAACTCGTACGTCAAGTCGAAAAGAATGTTCCAATTGAAATTGCTGGTGGAACAGATGATCTGGAAATTGGTACAAGTGTAGAAAAGATACAAAATGCGATTGAAAAGGCATACAGTGATAAAGGGGTTGTGATTTTATTTGACCTCGGAAGTGCTATCATGAATGCAGAGTTGGCCTTAGAAATCACAGGATATGAGAATGTTAAGATTGCAGATGCTCCACTACTTGAGGGAAGCTATGTTGCCGCAGTAGAGGCGGGTATGGGGAAAACATTAGAAGAAGTAGTAAAGACTGCTGAAGAAACACGCACCTCAAACAAAATTCACTCATAAACCATTCTATAAAAAGGAAGTGTCTATTGACACTTCTTTTTTTGATTGGGAATTGTCAAATAAGACATAACTTCAGTACACTGAAAAAAAACGAATCGCCTGCAGGTCATGGAAAAAAGATGGGGAAGCCCCATCATTATTACCCTGATATCGGTTTTTCAGAAATCTCTTCACCATCCATTAACCCTTCCTCATAACCATTGTCGTATGAGGTTTTTAGTGCGCGTTTAATAACCTCTTTATCCTCATCAGATAATTGAACGTTTCCGCCTAATTGGGTATAGATTTTAGTAGCTAACTGATCAAACTCATCTTTATACACAGTAAACCCCTCCAAATCATGTATAACGTTATTATGTCGCAACTTACTCCCTATATGTAAATGATCGATTATGTTGTGTTAATTCTTTCAGTAAATGGGAGTTCTTATTTTGGTGCGTGATGGCATATTGGCTGTATTAGAGGGTATTATTAAATAGGATAAAAAATTGCTATTTAATGGACCATTTTTTTGGGCAGCCTTGATTAGGTTTGTCGTTAATCACGCTGTTAACTTTTTAAGTGTGTCCGTAGATTTTACTATTTGATTAGCATCTTACGAGGATTTTTTTGTTCGACGGACACCATTCATATTTTTATACGTAATTGTATATTGTGAGGGGAGAAATTTGTAATACTTTGTGCATACTTGCCGTTTTCGCATCCATCCTCAAATAGTCAGCCAGCTTGTGTAGTATGACCATTTATTGTGAATCCTCATCTATTTCTTAAATTTATCTCCTTTTCATAAGTACTCATTTTCTGAGTATGAAATAATCCACTGTTCATAAATATTAATTAGGCGAATCTGAGGGAAAATCAATTAGCATTTGATCGTAAAAGGTTGTGACGGTTCCCCTCCATTAAATACAGGAATTGCTTAAGGTTTTTACAAGGAAATATAAGTGGAAGTAAGGGTTGATTACCAATCTTCAAGGTCTTCTTTTAATACACGGGAATCTTTTCAATGCGCAAAATAGGGAGGAATCGTTCGATTGATAGATTTTTGATATTAGAAATGGTTTCATCGCATATTGATACCATCCTTAAAAGGTATATTAATGAAGGAGATAGCTATGGAAATTTCATGAAAAATTGTTAGGAGGTATTGTAAATGAAAGGTGTAAGTGTTGTAATCTATTTAATTCATGGTGTAATTGGTATTGCTCAAACAATTTTAGGACTTCGTATCGTATTAAAACTATTTGGTGCTTCTACTAATGCCCCTTTCGTTCAATGGATTTATAAAACAAGTCAACCATTACTCCACCCCTTTGAAGGGATTTTTCCAACAAAAGTGTTAGATGGAAACTTTATTATAGAATTTTCGTCTCTTTTTGCACTTCTGATGTACAGTTTAATCGGCTATTTCCTAACAAGAATCGTGTTAACAGTTGATAATAAGGTTGGCAGGTAAGAACAAACATCTTTTTTGTTCCTTTAGACAAGTTTCTCCCCTCCGACTGCATATAATGAAACAAGCATAATATGTAGAGGAGGGGAAACGTGTCTATATACGCTCGGCATAAAAAATGGTTTATCCTCGTGATAGCAGGTATCTTTCTTTCTTTTGCTTGGTATTTGTTTAAGGAAAATTCAGTGGAAACAGGTATTGATCATGAGGATGATTTAGTTATTCACATGGTGACTGGTGAATTTAAGACAGAAACAAGTAGTGGTGAAGAAATTGAAGCTTATCGTTGGGATCCTGGAACGATATTTGTCCCCAAAGGTGAGAAGGTACAACTTGTTATTTATGGTGTAAATGGCAATGAACATCCTTTCTTTATCGAAGGGACAGAGATTAAAGGAAATGTGAAAAAAGGAGAAGAGACGGTACTAAATCTTCGTTTCAATAAGGAAGGCATTTATCGGTTAATTTGTACTTCACATCCCGATAAAGATCATAACGGTCCGATGATTGCATATATTAATGTTCGTTAAGTAAAACCCGGTTAAGCTCTTGTAACGTGAATCCTTGTATAAGGATTCACGTGTTTTTATGTCGTCTAGTTAAAGATAATATTTAAGCAGTAATCTTGACATATATAAAATACATTCATTAAATTTATGTTATCATAAAACAATATGTAATTTTAAACTAATGAAAGGAGGAGACAAATGTCATTACCAAAAGCTTTAACAATTGCTGGGTCTGATAGTAGTGGTGGGGCAGGAATCCAGGCGGATCTTAAAACATTTCAGGAGCACGGTGTGTACGGCATGTCTGCCTTAACGGTTATTGTTGCTATGAACCCACATGCCAATTGGTCACATGAAGTATTTCCGATTGAGTTGGATACTGTTCGTTCTCAATTATCAACGATTGTAGAAGGTGTTGGAGTAGAGGCACTAAAGACTGGTATGCTACCGACAGTAGGGTCTATTGAACTTGCGGCTGAAACAATTCAAAAGCATCAATTACAAAACGTTGTTGTGGACCCGGTCATGGTTTGTAAAGGGGAAGATGAAGTTCTTTATCCAGAATTAGCTGAAGCTTTACAAACGATTATTACACCTTTGGCAACTGTTGTTACCCCTAACTTATTCGAAGCGGGTCAACTTAGTGGTCTAGGTACGATTACGACCGTTGAAGAGATGAAAGAAGCGGCAGTCAAAATTCATGAACTCGGAGCGGAGCACGTTTTGGTTAAAGGTGGAGGAAAACTCGACCATCCAAAAGCTGTTGATGTTCTCTACGATGGAAGGGGAATGGAGCTTCTTGAAGGAGAACGGATTGACACAACTTATACGCACGGGGCAGGATGTACGTATTCAGCCGCTATTACGGCGGGACTAGCAAACGGGAAAGGTGTAAAGGAAGCTGTATATGATGCAAAATCATTTATTACAGCTGCTATTCGCCATTCATTTCCATTAAATCAATTTGTAGGCCCTGTTCATCATGGGGCACAAAGATTGAGTGAAACCGTTAACAAAGGGGTAACTAAATAAAGGTGATCTGAAAAAGCTGTGTTATGTAAGCAGCTTTTTTCCTTTGTTTAAATGATTTTACATGTTTAATAAATCTTAAGGAAAAAATAGAGTAATACAACAAAGAGGAGAACGAGAATTATGGATCAGTTACAATCTTGGAAAGAATCATGGTTTGGAAACATACGCGGAGATATTATGGCAGGTCTTGTTGTGGCGTTAGCCCTTATACCGGAAGCGATAGCATTCTCCATTATTGCTGGTGTTGACCCGATGGTAGGGTTATATGCATCATTTGTGATTGCAGTAGTTATTTCATTTGTTGGTGGACGACCTGGTATGATATCTGCTGCCACAGGAGCAATGGCATTATTATTTATTGACTTAGTTGCCGAATGGGGTGTCGAGTATTTACTTGCCGCTACCATTTTAACAGGTATTATACAAATCTTATTCGGTGTATTTAAAATTGCACGGTATATGAAATTTATACCGAGATCGGTAATGGTCGGTTTCGTAAATGCCCTGGCTATCTTGATTTTTACATCCCAGCTTGATCACTTCATTGGTCATGGAACGATGGTATATTTACTTGTTGCCGGTACATTAGCTATTATTTATTTGCTACCATTAATTACAAAAGTTATTCCTTCTGCTTTGGTGGCTATTGTTGTAATCACAGCGTTAACAATATCAATGGGATATGGTGTTCCTACAGTTGGAGATATGGGTCACATTACGAAGGCCTTTCCAGAACTCTTATTCCCAAATGTTCCGCTAAGTTTTGAGACGCTAGCTATTATATTCCCATATTCATTAGGACTAGCAGTGGTTGGTTTAGTCGAATCATTATTAACGGCCACAATTGTGGACGAAGCAACAGGGACAGGAAGTCTGAAAAATAAAGAAGCAAGAGGACAAGGGATTGCCAATATTGCCGCTGGATTCTTTGGAGGAATGGCAGGTTGCGCAATGATAGGACAGTCTGTTATTAATGTGAAATCTGGTGGTCGAGGACGTTTATCGGCTTTAACATCGGGTGTTGTGTTAATTTTACTCATTGTTTTCTTAGGTGACATTGTTTCAGCAATCCCGATTGCTGCACTTGTAGGTGTTATGATTATGGTAGCCATCGGTACATTCGATTGGAATTCATTACGCACATTAAAAATTATTCCGTTAAGTGATAACATAGTGATGATTGCAACAGTGGCAACGGTTATCTTTACACATAACTTAGCGATTGGTGTGTTAACAGGGATACTATTAAGTGCTATCTTCTTTGTCGCGAAAATTTCAAAAGTTCGAGTTCAAAGGGTATTAAAAGAGAACCGTATGATTTATTATTTTAAAGGTGAATTATTCTTTGCCTCTGTAACCGAACTACTTGAAACATTTAATTATGATATTGAAGATGCAAGTGAAGTAATATTTGATTTAAATAACGTCCGCATATGGGATGATTCTGCCGTAGCAGCATTAGATAAGTTAGTGATGAAATTCGAGGATCGGGGAATTAATGTTTACGTGGTAGGTTTAAATAAAGTGAGTTCTGAATTAACAGGGCGACTAAGACGAAAATTAAGTTCACATTAAAAGCGAGGGAAGAACATGTATAATAAAATATTACTACCTTCAGACGGGTCAGACCATTCAATACGTGCAGCGAAACATGCTATAGAATTAGCAAAACTTAATGAGAAGGCATCGATCGAACTTGTTTATGTTACAGATACGACAAGAGCGAAAGAACATACGTTGCAAAACTGGAATAAAATTGGGATTAATGAAGCAGGAGAAGTCGAAATTAGTAATACTGAAAAAGCACTACAAGATGCTGGGGTTTCGTATAGTGTAAAACGATTAAAGGGTGACCCAGGCCCTACCATCGTTGAACATGCTAATTTAGGCGAATTTGATGTTGTTGTAGTAGGAAGTCGAGGTTTAAATAAACTGCAAGAAATGGTTCTTGGTAGCGTAAGTCATAAAGTAGCTAAGCGGGCAAAATGTCCTGTACTTATTGTAAAATAAAGAGGAGGAGTGGGAGTCATCATCAAACTTCCACTCTTTTTTTATGCCATGTAACCTGTTTTGTTTGAAATCGTCTAATTTAGAGATAGAGGATATGGGGGTAAGTTTATGAGATGGATTATATTAATTGTACTAATGGTTGTATTAGTAGGTTGTGAATCTGAAGAACAATATAATATAAATGATCACTCCGCACAAAAGCCAGAAGCCATTATGTCTACTGAAAATTACGATGATCTAAACATGAAGCTTGAAATGACTAAACAACATTTTACGCTTAATGATGAAATTGTTGTACAAGCTTCCATAACGAATAATGGCAATGAAGCAATTGAATATAGAGCAGGAAGCTCATCATGTGTTACTCATATGAGGATATCAATTAAATCTAAGGAAACTGGGCGGAACTTAATTCAAAAACCTCAAGGAAAAGTTAGTGAATGTACGGATGATATACATACAGAACTACTAAAGCCGGGGAAAACAGTACAGACGGTTAAGACATTCTTGCCTAAAGAGTATATTTATAGTCGTGAGTATCCTGCCAGCGGCGGAGTATATGAGGTGAACAGTCTTTTTCGAACCATTGAAGAAGGTGGAGAAAATACCCTTATCATTAAAGAAACGTTTACTATTGAAGGAACTAATGAACAACTTATGACAAAGGAGGGTGTCATAAATAAAGTAAATGAGCACCCGGAAGTATTGCAATGGATAAAAAGCCATTCCGGTGAGGCTATTAGAAAAGTGAAAGACGGGAAGTACTACATTTTGTTTTATGATGGTTGGCAACAAGTGAGTGAAGACACATATAGGCAATTAGAAGAAAGTACGTTAGATCAAAACATGCTTATGCAGCTGAATGATGGAATATGGATTGTTGAATATATATCTAAGTTAGGAGATTCTCCACATCGAATAAAAGTTGAAGTTGATGCGAAACAAGGTAACATTCTATCTGTAGAAACATTTAAACGTTGATAAAGAACGCTTAGCACTACCTTGTAGTAGCCAAGCGTCCTTATCCTGTTATTTTCTAACTTTTAAGTGCTCTTTACAAACCCTTTCTTCACCCATGCCCTTGACCGCCATCTCTTCAACATGATGAGCCCTCGAAACCACTCATCCATAATAAACGAAATCCATACACCAATTAATCCAAGCTGATAGTGTATGCCGAGAATATAAGACACCGTAACACTCACACCCCACATTGACAAGATTCCCATGTATACCGGGAAACGGACATCCCCCGCTCCACGTAATGAGCTAATGACGACTAAATTGAATGCTCTCCCTGGTTCAAGGATGATAGTTAACAACAATAGTTGGGCTCCTAACGTCATTACTTCGTGATTATTTGTGAATATTGATAAAACAGGTTCAGCAAAGAAGAAGAAAACTAGTCCTGCTGTGAGGGAAATAACAATTGCAATTTGTAAGCTTCGTATACAGCGATTATAAGCTTCCTTATATTTTCTGGCTCCTGCTAAATGGCCAATCATGATTTGAGTTCCTTGCCCGATTGCAACGGAAAAAAGGAAAATAAACATCATAATATTTTGGGTATACACTTTCGTTGTAATAGCCTCAGTTCCCATCATATTAATGAATACCATAATCATCATTTGGGACGTGTTATAAGCTAAATGTTCCCCTGCAGCAGGAATTCCAACCTGTAAAATTTGTTTGATTTCTTTTTTGGGAATCGAAAAAACGTGACGGAACGGCAAAGGCTCATTTGCGCGTTTACGGACTAAAATCACTAAAACTAAAAAACCAATGAACCGACTACAAACAGTAGCAACTGCCACTCCAGTAACACCTAATTGGGGCATACCGAAATGACCAAATATTAATATGTAATTTCCGATAATGTTTAGTCCGTTCATGCCTAGCGTTACGTACATGGCATCTTTCGTATGTCCATAATTTCGCAAAACAATACTACATGTCATAATTAATGCCTGCAAGAATAAAAACCCACCAACAATAGCAATATAGAGGTTTGCTTCTCCCATTAATTCCTGCGGTAAACCTGTTAGCGCTAATATAGGTTTACTAAATAGAAAAATGACAACACTTAATAGTAAACCGAAAAAAAGATTCATCACTAAAGCCGTTACCGTTACAGTAGCTGCTTCTTTTTCTTGATTAGCACCTAAGTATTGTGCGATGACAATCCCAGTACCAGTAGAGATAAAACCGAACATGACGATCATGACTGATAAAATTTGATTGGATACTCCAACTGCAGCCACTGATTTGTCTGAGTATTGACTTAACATGAGCGTATCTACATTTCCCATAACCATATGTAATAAAACTTCAACAAATATTGGCCATGTGAGACTAAATAAAGAAAGATCGTGTTGATTATGATGTTTGGATTTCAAATATAGTCAGCCTTTCTCGAAGTAAAAATATTTCACATAATGTTGATTATAAAAGAAATGAGTATTAGTTAGAACATAATCTTTTTCCTATTTTTATTCTAGATGTTGTAAATCGCTGAATAGGGGAGGATTCATTGCAAATGATAATGATGAGGTGATGATAAATGAAGCACATATTAGCTTTAGGGATAAAGTTCATCTTAATCGGTATCATTATATTTTCCATCTTTAGTGCATTTGAGGGAACGTCGATTGCTCATATGCTGCTTATGACAATTCTTTTAACAGGGCTTTCTTATATTGCAGGGGATTTAATTATATTGCCAAGGTTTGGAAATGTAATGGCCTCTATTGGAGATATAGCGATGGCTTTCTTATTTCTTTGGTTTTACGGGTTTGCATTCCAAGAAGGGGCTTTTGATATTGGTCTAGCCTCCATTTCAAGTGCTATAGCGGTTGGATTTGGCGAGGCCTTTTTCCATGCTTACTATATGGAAAATCGTGTTTTCGGACGAGAAACATATTCAGAAGAAGATCGTCACGTAAAAATAAATCCGGGTAAGTTAAGGACGGAAAGCTCTTCAGAAATCTTTCCATATGATACAGAAGAGTACCGTAAACGGGATAAAGAGGATAAATAAAAGGTGTGCCAATCATGAGTGTAAGTAGTTCAGTTTTGGAGTACAAAATAAAAAATCACAAGGCAAAAGGCATGCGAATTCGGAAGTCAATTCGTATGCCTTTTATTATTGTTAAATTAGTATTTATTATTAAATTACATCTTAATTCGTAGTATATTTCGTAACCCTATTCCCAATACTGAAATATATATTGTAGTCTCGTGATTTCTATTGCTATTATAGTTGCGAAAATACGAACGAAAGTTTGGTGAATACATATGCGATACTTAGAACCAGAGAACAAAAATGCTAAAAGAGTAATCTGGGAAATCTCAGAACGAACAAGAGAAATCGTCAAGCAATACGCCGAGTACGCGGAAAAATCAGAAAGTGACACTGTTGATTTCTTCTTAACTAACATACTTACGGATAAGAAATTTCTTACATGGATTGAAGAGAAACGAAACAACAAACGGATAGTGCAAAGAATGGGGATCGAAGATAAGGTTAAAACCAACTCGAAATGAGGGTTAACTTATGGCAAAGTTGAAAAGATTAGCAACTAAGGATGATGTGATTGTTGATGTTTGTACACCTATTTCTGATACTGAAATTGAAGAAAGGCACAAAGACTATGAACAATTAGAACCTAGAAAATTTGCTTTCCGTTATAACCCTATGCTGTACTTACCAACAACATTCACTCTAAATGGGGAAACGCATTCTATTCAGTACAATTACTGTATCAACCCTTTCTGTCATAATTTCGGTAAAGAGCAAAAGAAATTTGAATCAGTTAAAGGGAAACCTAGCAGATACAAGATAGGTGGTTCGAGTAACTACAACAAAGAAGTAATTTGCAATGACAACTCATTAGTGGAAGGAATTACACTTAATTGTAGTGTTAATCCTTTTTCAAACTGGTCCATTGCAGAGGAAATCAAAAGATTAGTTCAGGTAGGAAGCGTACTCGATATAGAACCAGATTATCAATTCCATAAGGATGGCTGTGCGGATTCTTCAACGACACCCTTTAAAGACACGAAGAATTTTTATAGTCGCGGGGAAACCAAGGCAAAATCACACAAATACCAGTGTAAAACCTGCAAGAAGTACACAAATGTTCTACCGAATAGAGAAAGGTCAACTACTTATCATCAGAAGAAAAACGAGATACTCCCTACCTTTGCCCGATTACTTGTAGGAAAAGGTAGTGTTAAACGAGCTTGTGAGATTTTGCAAATTGGTAATGGTACCTATTATCACAAATTAAAGTGGCTTTACAGACGCTGCCTAGAGTTTTTAGAACGATATGAAACGAAACCACTCAAGATGATGGAATTTAACGAGGTTTGGCTCAATACGGACAAGATGAACTACTATTTAAATAACGTCATAAACAAAGGGCAAAAAGCTAAAAAATATCCAGGTCTAGAGGAGAGACAACTACAGACCTATCTCGTCGTAACTGCAGATGCTTCTTCACGGTATGTTTTTCGTTCAGATATTGCATATGATTCGAACATTACATTGGACGATTTAGAAAGAGACACCATCCTTTATAAAGAAGATCACTTAAATACATTCTGTCGGAAAAACGACAGATTAGAATGGTCGTACTATCCACAAGAACCGACTGATAATGATACAGAGGATGTAGGAGGATATAAGTATGAACTAAACAAAATAAAGAAACGCAGCCAATATGTAGATGGCTTGCATGTTAATGTCGGTTACACAAATACTGCTCATTTTTGGTTAATAAAGAACCTTGTCAACGCGAAAGAATGGAGATTAATCACTGATGATGATAAATCAATAAGAAATGCCTTCTATCGAGTCTTTACGAACGAAATCAGGTTAAGTGATGCTCACCATTTTATCGCCCAATCTGATAAGACTAAAGGCAGAGAACAGTGTGAGATGGAATTTGAGGATGCAAAAAATCACCTCCATGAATGGGGAGATGCAAAAGGATATAAAACAAGAAACTTACGGACATTAGCCAGTCATTACCTAGAAGAAGTTCTCCATAAACATGAATTTTCAGAAGTAAAGGTTAAGGACGGTTTGCGTTATATAGTTCATAAAGATAACCCTTTAGAACATCCACTCGCTTCAAAGGATAGGGGCTTTCACACCGTAGATTGTATGACTGACTTATCTTCCTACGAACCCGGCGATATTGCAAAAATGATTATGAATGTGAATGATCACTCTGTAAATAGTTTCATTCAACTTGTTAGAAGGAGAATATCGTCATTAGAAAGACCACTTACAACAGCTCGTGGTGATAAGAAAAGCTATATCTACGCTAACCTCAACCCAGTATATGCACAGTATATGGTCACGATCTTAAGAACGTATTACAACTTCTGCAAACCGATGAAAATGGGGAATAAGAAATTAACTCCTGCACAACGAATAGGCATTACAGACAAGCAATTTAAATTAGAAGATATAATTTATTTCAAATGACAAAAAGAGCTTGGGCATATTTCCAAGCTCTTTACCACTTAATCTAGATTCTTACACAGCAGATAGGTCTCTTAGTACAAATATTTCCTATTTAATAATTTTGACTATATTTCCCTCTTCTTTTTTCTCTAAGAGCTTTACGCTGTTCTTCGATACTTCATATTTCCAATAACTTGTCGCCATTGTCTCATTTACAGTTATATTGTAATCCTCGGTTAAAGTCACAATATAAGAGCCGTTTTCACCTTCTACATTAACTGCCATTTCAAGTTGAGTTGTGTTGCCTTGTTTACCGCCTATTTCGATTTCTTGTGAAAATTGTTCTTCAGGCTTAATTGTAGTTGGAAAATCAAAGTTTGATTTAACTTCATTTGAAGCATTATGATATACGATTGTACTAGCGACTGCATCTTCTTTTGTAAATAAATCATTCTCTTCTTCGTTAACTACTTGATTTGCCTCAGGTGAATTTCCTTCACTAGCATTTGCTAGGTTATTGTCATTGGTGCCACAACCAGCCAACGCGGTACTCAGAATAATCCCCACACTTATAAAAAATTGCTTTTTTGTCATTTTTATTCCCCCTCGTAAATTACTATTCACCTTTACATACCCCGAAAAGATACAAAAAGTTTTATTTTCCTCATTAATTTTTTGATTGATTGATTTCTTTTTTTACCTGATTTCCCAATATATTTAACCCCTTTATATCAAGACCTACATTAGTCCTTTTATATTGCCCATTTAAAAAAACAAATTTACCTTGGAATGATCCGATAGGAAGGTAATATTCCTTACTGATTAATTTCTCTTTTTTAGGTTGAATTCCAAAAATCAAAACTTTTTCTTTGGGTTTCATTGTCGGAACCCCTTTTAAAACAAACTCATTTACTGATGAGGCATTATTTTTCTTAATAGCAGTTGGAACACTTAATTTATCTACTTGTTCGTCAGAGGCATATCCTCCTATCTCAATAAAGGATAGGACTTTTCCAGTTAGTTTTTTATCAATGAAACTTTTTGAAACCTCCACTTTTGACTCTGTATATAATAATCCATTAACAACAAAAGAATTGGTAGTTAGAACCTGTCCTTCTATGATAATATCTGATTCCTGAGTCAATGAATTAACTGTGTTGAATATCTTTGTAAATTCTGTATCTATGGTAATAGTGAGTTTATCATTATTCTTTTCACCTTTTTCACTACCTGGCTTTGATTTTTTTGACTGATCTGGTTCATCTATAATAGTAATATCTTTAAATACATAATCTTTATTTGTATAAAAATCAGTCCCTGCAAATTCCTGGTATTTTGATTGGTTATTAAATAGTGGTATCGTAATTATTGCTATTAACATTGTTGAAGCAGCCAGGTAAACAAATGGATTACTCCAAAAATTCCTTTTATGTTTCTTTTGTCTTGGTACAAATAATTCCTGTTCAAGATTGTTCCAAACATCATCGACATCATCTGTTGAGTAATCCGTATTACTAATCAGAGACTTTTTAATCTTATCCTCGAACTTATTAGACATCATCGTTCCTCCTTTCAATGATTTCTATTTGTTTTTTTAATTTTATCCGTCCTTTATATAATCTGGTTTTAACAGTATTTACTTTTAGATCCAACGTTTCTGAAATTTCTTTTTCAGAAAACCCTTTAATATACTTCAAAAGTATTGGAATCCGATAACTGTCTTTTAAGCTTTGTATCGCATCGTAAAGATCATCATAATCATCTTTAGGTTTAAGTTTTAACTTTTCTTCCTCTAAGCCGCTTTGATTTATTTGATAGAATTTACTCTCCTTTTTTAATAAGCGATTACATTCATTAATTAATATTCTAAACAACCAAGGTTCAAAGGGGTGAGTGGGTTCATATTTTGAAAAGTTTCGAAAAACTCGTATAAATGTTTCCTGAAGGGCATCCTTAGCCATTTCACGATTTCTTGTTATAGCTATTGCCGTTCTCAAGGCTTTGTCTTTATGTGTCAAATAAAGCTTATGGAATGCCTTTTTATCGCCGTTGATCACTTGCTGAATTAACTCTTTACTCACTTCAACACCCCCTCTTACAACTATGCCTTCATTTTACATACCCAAATACTTTAGGGAAAGTTTTAGATATGTAAAAAATAATTTAGTTTTCTAATCATAATATTGCTCAATAAAAATAGCGCATACTTCATATGCGCTTTATCACTATCACTTGTTGAATCACCTTACTAAAATATAATACAAACCAATGTTTAATCTTTTACATACTATTCTTCTCCAATAAATTACCTATAACACAATACAATTGAGAAAATATTATTAATAACGAAAATAGTTGTGGAATATATACGTTTTTATAATCTATTTTGTTAACGAATTCATAATAAAAAAGTAGCCCGTTTTGGAGTGTTATTTCAAAAAATGTACTCCAAAACTGAACTACTTATCATGAGTGGCACACCTTTTATTATTCAACGTTTGTTAACGCATCATAGATTGTATTCATATTCCATTCCATCATTTTAATATACGTATCACCATCAGCCCCAGGCTCCCCAAGTGAATCGGTGAAAAGTACTCCTTCAATTGGAACATTGGTTTCTCTTGATACAGTTTCCATCGGACGTGAATCAATACTCGTTTCTACAAATAATGCTTTGATATTATTTTCACGGATAATATCAACTACTTTCTTTACCTGTTGCGGGCTTCCTTCATTTTCAGCGTTGATTTCCCAAATGTAAGCTGCTTCAAAATCATAAGCATCAGAAAAGTATTTAAAAGCACCCTCACTTGTTACGAGAAAACGTTTTTCTTTCGGAATTTGGCTAAACTTTTCAACAGCATCTGCATGTAGTTGTTCTAATTGCGCAATATAGTTTTCAGCATTTTGTTCATAGTATTCTGTATTTTCAGGATCAACCTCGATTAGCGCGTCTTTTGCATTTTGTGTATAAACAATACCGTTGCGAACATCTAACCAAGCATGCGGGTCTTCAGCTCCTTTGTTCCCTTTTGATGTTAAAAGCTTTGCCTCTACCCCTTTACTCATTTGGTAAACAGGCGCATCTTCCCCATCTTTCCCAGTTGAAGAAAGAAGTTTTTTAAACCATCCATTTCCTGTTTCTAAATTTAAGCCGTTATAGAAAACAATATCTGCATCAGTTGTTTTTTGAACATCTACTGGTAACGGTTCATATTCATGGGGATCTCCTCCAATTGGTGCAAGACTGTGAACATTTACTTTATCTCCGCCAACATTTTTTACAATGTCATATAAAATGGAATACGTTGTGACGACCTCTAATTTTCCTTGTTCATCTTTATCTGACTGTTCCTTTTCTTCATTATTAGTACCACAAGCTGTAGCAATTACCATAAATAAACTCAAAAACAGAACCGTTAATGTCTTTTTCATGTTATATTTTCCTCCTAATTCCCTTAACAAATATTTAATATATCATTAATCTGCTATTGCAGATCGTCTTCGTTTTGTTTTGATCCATCTCCAGACTAACCCATATTTTGGCGAAAAGAAGAAAGCAATCGTAAATAATAAGGTTGCAGTTACAACAATAGTGGCACCTGAAGCTAAATTGTACGTAAAGCTAAAATACAAACCTACAATGGAAGAGAGAACACCAACACCAGCAGATATGAAGAGCATAATCCACAAGCGGTCTGTAAGCAGGTACGCAGTGGCTGCAGGTGTGATTAACATAGCTACAACTAACACAATTCCTACAGTTTGTAATGAAGCTACGGTTACCATTGTTAGTAAAGTCATAAGGGCGTAATGAATCATCCTTGTAGATAGCCCATATGCTTGAGCCATTGTCGGGTCAAAGGATGTAACGAGAAGTTCTTTATAGAACAAGTACACTGCTATAAGAACAATTAATCCGACGGTAAACGTTAACCACATGTCGGATGGTGTTACAGCTAGCACGTTTCCAAACAGGATGTGATATAAATCAGTACTACTTTTCATAAGTGTTATTAAAATAATTCCAAGGGCAAATGCAGCAGTAAATAAAATTCCAATAGAAGTATCATGTTTAATTCGGCTGTTTTGACTGACAAACCCAATTCCGATCGCTGTTAATACTCCAGTAAAAACAGCACCAAAGAAAAAGTTAATTCCAAACATGTAAGAAATCGCAACACCTGGTAGGACAGCGTGGGATATTGCCTCCCCCATTAAGGCCATCCCCCGAAGGATGATAAAACAACCAATTACTCCACAAATGATCCCGACCATTACTGATGTTAATAATGCTTTTTGCAAAAATTCGTATTGTCCGATTGCTTCAATAAAGTTCATCATACACTAACACCAACTTCTTCAAGGAAGGATAATTGTTCTTTGTAGGCTTTTACCATAACTTCAGGGCGGAATACTTGGTGAACATCGCCGAACTCAATCAATTCTTTATTGATAAGTATAAGTTGGTCAAAGTAGTTTTCCGCCTTACTTAAGTCATGATGAACAACGAAGACTGTCTTTCCTTCATTTCGTAATTCTTTTAATACATTAATAATTGTATTTTCACTTGAAATATCAACACCTACAAATGGTTCGTCAAGGAAGAAAATTTCCGATTCTTGTGCTAGGGCCCGTGCAAGAAACACCCTTTGCTGCTGCCCACCAGAGAGCTCGCCAATTTGTCGTTTTGCAAAGTCAGCCATTCCAACTTTTTGTAAACATTCGTATGCTTTTATTCGCTCCTTCTTTTTTGGACGGTTAAAGAGGCCAAGCTTCGGATACGTTCCAATTAAGACGGCATCTAACACAGTAATAGGAAAATCCCAATCAATGTCGTTACGTTGAGGCACGTAAGAAATTCCTTTTCTCACTTTATCTACGTTCTCTCCAAATATTTTCACGTTTCCTTTATCGATTGGAATTAAGCCTAATAAAGACTTAAGAAGTGTAGATTTTCCAGCACCGTTTGGTCCGATTATTCCAACAAGTTTTCCTTTTTCTATGGAAAAGTTTATGTCTTTTATTGCTTCATTTCCGTGATAGGAAACATGTAATGAGCTTACGGTTAAAGCATCATTCATTTTTACTCACCCCTTTTTAAATTAGATAAAGTAACAAAAGTTTACCGAGGGCAACTTTTTAGTAAAAATATAGGGAATAATTAATACAAGTAACTTTTTTAGAAATTAACCATCTAAAAATGTATTAACTATTCCTGTTTTGTTATAAAAGATGAAATCAATTGTAATATATGAAGGCACTATTTTTATTGTGCTTAATTTAAACGAATTTTTTGAGTAGGTAACAATAAGTTACCTCAAACAATAAAGTTTCCTTAATGCAAACTATAATAAATAATGAATAAATTGTCAATAAACAATTATCCTGAAAAACAACAATAAAGGAGTAGGTTCATAAACCCCTACTCCTTACTGCTCTTCTAACTTATTTAGTGGTACTTCTTCTTCTTTTTGAGGATCGTCCAGCGGATAAACGGTTGCAGTTTCATTATCATTTACGTTTTGTATGTAAATGGGTTCTCCGTTATACGTGACATTAATAATGTCAGGTGATTCAATTATTTCACGAGCACGTTGCATGTCCATTGCAATACCTCCTCATTGTTATTCATCATTAACATGATTACCTATTAGATGGAAAACTATTCTTAAAATTCCCATTTAATCGTCGAAAACAAGAGGAGGTCAGAATATCACTTTTGACTAGCTGATTTTTTCCGTAATTCCAAGTCAGGTATGAGCCTAAATAAGATAATAAAAGCTACCATTCCTGATCCGAAAATGAATGCGCTCATCATTTCATTACTTAAGAAAGATCCTAATGTGATAAACATGGAACTAATCATCATGGCTCCGTAAAACAACATTCCGTTAACGGCTAAATAGGCACTCCGTTTATCTTCTGTAGGTATGCTTGCTAAGTATTCCTGCTGAATCGGTACACGCATTAGCTCCCCGACCGTTGCAAAAAACATAAAAATAAATAACACCCATATGTTATTGGAGTAACTAACTACTGAATATCCTATTGTATAGACAACAATTGAAGATAATAAAGTTCTACCTTCATGATATTTTGTAATCCATCTCGTAATGTATAGTGTTAAAAGTACGACAATGATAGTATTTTCTGCTTTTAGAAATCCGAGCATTTCTACCCCGCTGAATGTAAAGTGGAAAAACGATTGTTCGGGCATTTCAGCATATAAACGCACAGCAATATAATTTTCTAAATGAAGTTCCAAAGATTGCAATAACATTCCAGCGAGGACAAAGGAAATAAATACTTTATCACTAGCTACTTCCTTATAGCTTGTATACATATGTTTTAAAACGTGTTTTTGTTTAGGTGCTTCTTTTACTTTTAAAGTTTCTTCAATAAAGAAAACTATGAGAAGGGTTGCTATTAATGTTGATACTGTAATGAAAATTAGCAATTCAAATAAATAATGTTGGAACATTAGGGCGCCTCCAATACTTCCAAGAGTAAAGGCTAAATTAAAGCTCCAATATATTAATGAAAAGACCCCTTTTCGTTCCTTCGGTTTTGTAATATCAATTAACATAGCTTCTGCTGCAGGGCCATCGAGGCCAAAAGAAGCCCCAATTAAAATCGTCATTACATAAGTTAATTCTGGTGATGTCATCCATGGAGAATTAGCTGCAGCCATAACAACAAAAGCTATAGTTCGAATAACTGCTGCAATAACCATTAACTTTTTGCGACCAACTAAGTCTGCATAATAACCACCATATAGGCCAACGAACATACCAATGCACACATTCATAAGCAATAAAAGGCCTGCTACTTTTGCACCGTAATGATTTGCAAAATATATAGCTAGGAAAGGCATAATTGCCCCGGCGATAATATCAGAGAAAAAAATGTGAGCAATGCGTACTTTAATATTTCGGTGATAATCCTTAAATTTTGTCATAGGACCTCCATCTATCAATCTATCATAGTAGTTAAACTATTCTAGCACAATATAAATCAACTTAATATGCAGACAATTCTAAATAGGAGCCTGAATAACAATTCAAAAATTCAGAAAATTAATTGACACCGTTTTCATTATTCATTAGGATAAAAGTAGTACAAATAAAAAGGAGGTAATCTGTTATGAGTGGTATTGTATTAGCAGCAATAGGTATGCTCGTTTTTGCACTTGGTTATCGTTATTATTCTAAGTTTATTGCTGAGAAGATTTATCGACTCGACCCGAATTATGTCACCCCTGCCCATAAATATAAAGATGGGGTAGACTTTGTCCCTACCAATAAATTCGTATTATGGGGGCACCATTTTACTTCTGTAGCTGGGGCAGCCCCTATTGTTGGACCAGCTATCGCCGTGTATTGGGGATGGCTACCTGCATTCGTATGGGTAGTTTTAGGTACTGTGTTTGCAGCAGGTGTCCATGACTTTGGTGCGTTAGTTTTATCAGTACGTAACAAAGGGCAATCTGTTGGTACACTGGCGAACAAGTTAATTGGAAACAGAGCAAAGGTTTTGTTCTTATTTATCATTTTGATTTTAGTCTTAATGGTTAACGCCGTATTTGCTTGGGTAATTGCGAGATTATTTACTCTATTCCCTGCAAGTGTACTATCTGTATTCATCCAAATTCCTTTAGCAGTTTGGATTGGATATAAGGTACATAAGAAAAGTGGAAACATGTTGCTACCTTCTCTTGCGGCATTAGCAACAATGTACTTTACGGCAATTTTAGCAAGTTATGTTCCAGCACTACAAATTGACTTTATTAAGTACTTCGGTGGCGAGGAGAACATTGTTGCTCTTGGACTGAATGGTGTCCAAATGGCATTCTTCGTCTGGATCATCATTTTAATGATATACGTTTATATTGCGTCTACGTTACCAGTATGGAAGCTGTTACAGCCGAGGGATTATATCAATTCCCATCAATTGATAGTTGGGTTATTGATTTTATATCTAGGGTTATTATTCTCTAACCCAACTGTTACGGCTCCAGTAACGAATTCTTCACCAGATGTACCATGGTTCCCGTTATTATTCATCACCATTGCATGTGGTGCCATTTCAGGATTCCACGGCTTAGTATCATCTGGTACTTCATCTAAGCAGTTAAATAAGGAAACAGATGCACGTTTCGTTGGTTATTTAGGGGCTGTTGGTGAAGGGGCATTAGCGCTAATCGCAATTATTGCGGTAGTTACCTATTTTGGTACAACAGCAGACTTCTCAGCGGTATACTCAAGCTTTGCTGATGCTGGAGGAAATGGTTTAGGTACATTTGTTAACGGTGCTGCTCAGCTAGCAACTGGTATTGGAATTCCGGAAACAGCTGCTGCAACAATTGTATCTGTAATTGTTGTAAGTTTTGCTGCCACAACTCTTGATACCTCTGTACGTTTAATGCGTTACATTTTGTCTGAATTAGGTGCAGAATACAACTTCCAACCATTAACGAAGAAGCACGTAGCAACAACAGTTGCAGTTGTATCTACTGCGGCACTTACATTGATTCCAGAAGGACCAAATGGTTTCGGTTCTGGTGGGTACTTAATTTGGCCACTGTTTGGTACTTCTAACCAACTATTAGCCGGTATCACGTTGTTGCTGATCTCAATTTGGCTGAAACGCCAAGGTCGAAATTACTTCTTCACAATTACACCGATGATATTCCTGCTGTTTATGACACTATGGGCTATGTTCCAGCAAGTGTTGTTCCAGTGGAACATCTTTACCGGTGGTGAATCAGCTGACGGTTTATTGTTCTCATTTGGATTAGTAATTTTAATCTTTGCTGTTTGGATTTTACTAGAAGCGTTTTACCTATTTACAGGAAAATCGCAAAATACAGATATTGACCAGTCAGTGTAATGTAATAAAGGCTATATGTTTAGGGATTGGGCTATCCAATCCCTCTTTTTCCTTTTTGTAGGTAGTCTTTCACTTATGCATTACAGGGAGGGGAAACAGGTGGCGGACATTTTGATTATCCGTATACTTGCTGGAATTGGTAGTGGTTGATGTGGAGGATTGTCTGATGAAGGGTTCATCAGTATGAAAGAAACCTTTAAAGAAAACCGTCTCCAACGAGAACGTGTGGGGAATATGTACCGAAAAATAAACGATATCTATAAAGAACAAATAAATATAGAATTGGTCGACCCGAGAAATCATTTATCGATTCTAGGCTACTTTTTTCGGCAAATGGCTAAAAGAAATCTTACTTTATGGGAAAGTGTACATTATCTTACTGTGTACATGAAAAATGGATCAATATTTATAAATGGAAAATATGTAACGAATACTCTCGTTGAATTAGAAGAGGAACTTTTACACGTTATTACTCAGCACATACAAGAAGGGGGCTAAACAATGGGCGATGGGAAATTCTCAATCAAAAAACTGTTCGAGTATTACGACGAAGTATTAAGCTTACCCCATCGGGCAGAGGTAGCACGTGAGTTAAGAGACGAAGATGACTTATTTTTGCTTCTTTTATTTTCCGAAATGCTAGGTGTACCAAATCCTGCATTCTACTATACGTTAGAATTATATCCAGTTATATTAGAAAAATTTCACGATTGGCATTTACGAATGGGAATGGATAAGTCACCGTTAAACGGTATTCGTTGCTGTTAATCGGATGATGAGGTGAAGCATATGACAAACATACTAGAAAAGAAAATTGTATTCGTAGGTGGAAAAGGTGGAGTTGGAAAATCGACTTCTGCTGCAGCATTAGCAATGGCATCTGCAAAGCAAGATAAAAAAACGTTACTTGTATCAACCGATCCAGCCCACAATGTTGGAGATATCTTTCATCAAGATATCGGAGGCAAGGTGAAAAAGATTCAACCGAATTTATATGCTTTAGAAGTTGATCCAGAAATAGAAACGAAGAAATATATTAGTACCGTAAAAAGTAATTTGAAAGATATGGTTAAGTCTACGATGATGGACGAAGTACACCGCCAACTTGATACGTTAACAACATCACCAGGAACGGAAGAGGCGGCTATGTTTGATACGTTAGTCTCCATTATTTTGTCGGAAAGTAAACATTTTGATTTGATTGTATTTGATACTGCTCCAACCGGACATACTGTTCGCCTTTTAAGTCTTCCTGAATTAATGGGAGTGTGGATGGACGGAATGTTAGAGCGGAGAAAAAAGATTAACGAAAATTACAGTCAACTGTTAAACGATGGTGAACCAGTTGATGATCCTATATTTGAAGTGTTACACGAAAGAAGAAGAAAGTTCGCGGAAGTGCGAGAGATCCTATTGGATGAAACGAAGACAGGTTTTATTTTTGTTTTAATCCCAGAACGTTTACCAATTGTGGAAACAGAGAAGGCGATAAAACTAATGGCGAATCATGAATTGCATATTAAACATTTAATTGTGAATAAAATTATTCCGCAAAATGTAGATGGGGAATTTATGGAAAAGAGAAGGATGCAAGAGCAAGACTATTTGAAACAAATTGATAATACGTTTATAGGACAAGAGATCTTAAAAATGCCATTGTTTGAGGAAGATATATCGAGTATTGAAAAGTTAGAAGTATTCTCTGAGCGCTTGAGAAGTTCTATGATTTCATATTAATATTTCTTGAGCTAGTCATCACGATTTATAAAATAGTACACGTAAAACAGAGTAAAGGGAGGAATCCTATTGAACGCACTTATTCATCATGGACCGACGGGATTAAGAGGAGTCAAATATGGAAAAATAGATGATGGACAACCAGGGAAACATGAAGTGAAAATAAAACTGAAAAGCGCTGGAATTAATCACCGTGACTTATTTGTCCCTAACCGAAGAACAGCTGAAGCCCAACCTTTAGTCCTCGGTTCTGACGGAGCAGGGGTAGTTGAAGAAGTGGGTGAAGAAGTTACGAATGTAAAGGTTGGCGATAAAGTAATCATTAACCCTGGAATTGGCTGGCGTAACAATAGTGATGCCCCACCGGAAGAGTTTGAGATATTAGGTTTCCCAGACCATGGGACATTTGCAGAGAACATTGTCATCAGGGCAGAGAATGTTGTACCAAAACCTTCATTTTTAACATGGGAAGAAGCGGGGGCATTACCGCTAGCGGCTTTAACTGCTTATCGTGTCTTGTTTTCAAGAGCAAACGCAAAAGCTGATCAGACGATTTTTGTTCCGGGTATCGGGAGTGGGGTTGCGACCTTTTTATTGCAATTTGCAAAAGCAATCGGAGCTCGGGTTATTGTAACGAGTCGACAAGAAGCTAAACTGCAAAAAGCGAAAGAAATAGGTGCAGACCGTGTCATTCATACAAACGACAACTGGGAACAACAATTAGCTGATGAGACAATTGATATTGTCATAGAAAGTGTTGGTGCTGCCACATTTAATCGTTCCTTAAGCGTATTACGAAAAGGAGGAACAATGGTCACGTTTGGAGCATCAGCAGGAGACGAAGTACAATTAAATATCAGATCCTTTTTTTACGGCCAATACAGCTTATTAGGGTCCACAATGGGAAGTCATGAAGAGTTCCTTGATATGTTAAATTTCATTGACAAGCATGAGATTAAGCCGATAATTGATTCTGTTTATCCGCTTTCGAAAGCATTAGAATCACTAAAGTATCTTGATAAAGGTGAACAATTCGGGAAAATTGTACTAGATCCTACGATATAAAAAACACTCCGACACGGAGTGTTTTTTACATTGGAAGAATAAAAAGGTAAATCATAAAGAAGTGGGCAACTGATCCGGCCATAACAAATAAATGGAAAATTTCGTGAAAGCCAAATTTATTAGGGAAAAAATCTAAAATCTTAAATGAATAAATTACACCACCAACAGTGTAAGCGAGACCGCCCATAATCATTAACATAATGGCTGTTGTTGGTAAGTTGTGAATAAGTTGGCCGAAAGGGATAATAGCGACCCAACCTAGACCAATATAAAATATAGTGGAAATTTTCCTCGGAGCGTGAATGAACCAAACTTTTAGTAGAATACCAATAATCGCTAATATCCAAACCGCTAAGAGCATCACCCATCTCCACGCACTTTCTAAGCCGTAATAAAAAACAGGAGTATAAGAACCAGCAATAAAAATATAAATAGAGATGTGATCAATTTTTTTGAAGATTAATAGTTTTTTAGGGGAAATGGTAACCCAGTGATAGATGGAACTCGCCCCATATAATAGGATTAAGCTAACTCCGTAAACGCACATGACTGTTAACTTAGAAGGTTCATTCCTTGATAGTACGATGAGGACAATCAACCCGACAATTCCAGCGATAAAGGTGATGAAATGGGTTAATGTGTTAATTGGTTCTCGCATAGTTAAATTCATCATTCACTCTCCTTATAGCTATTGCTACAATATGGTTAACACAAACCATACGGAACGGTAAAATAAGTATGGATGTCATTAAAAGTTATATAGAAAAGCTAATAAAGTCAATCAATTTTTCACTAATCTTATTTGTGGGGGGGGAAACTTTGAGTTTGCCTAGTCTCTTTTCTATATCCTCTTCTACCACAAAACAGTTTATTGTCTTGAAGTGGGATTGTACTCAATTGTTCAAAAGGAGTGTCATGTGATGAGGATTGTTTCCATATGTCCAAGTAATACGGAGATTGTACATTATTTAGGCTTAACGGACAAGTTAGTAGCTGTGGACGATTATTCAGATTGGCCAGAACAAGTCCAACATCTACCAAAAGTTGGTCCAGACTTAAATATTGATATAGAAAAGGTGGAACAGCTTAAGCCTGATCTCGTTATGGCTTCCTTAAGTGTTCCAGGTATGGAGAAGAATGTGCAGGCATTAAAGGAAAGGGGGATTCCTTATATTGTATTAAATCCGAACTCATTACAGGAGATTGGCGACGACATAATTACGGTAGGGAAGTATACAGGTACAGAGCCGAGAGCTCGTGCGGTAGCGAAGAAATATTTTGCGTTTCTCCATAAATATAAGCAGTATGCAGAAGGGATACAACGTCCCAAAAGTCTATATTGGGAGTGGTGGCCAAAACCAGTTTTCACCCCCGGAGGTCGAAATTGGTTAACAGAGGTTAGTATCCTTGCCGGTGGCAAAAATGTATTCGCTGACGTGAATCAAGCTAGTGTGCAAACAACGTGGCAAGATGTATACAATCGAAAACCGGATTATATTTGTATGATTTGGGTAGGGGTTCAGACCGATAAGATGAATCCAGAACTTATGAAAAAACGTGAAGGCTGGAACTCTCTACATGCAATAAATAAAGGGAACATACTTGTGTTGGACGAAGATTTATACTGTCGTCCATCTCCACGTTTGTTGCAAGGAATAAGTAAAATTTCTGCTTTATTACATCCGAACATATTCCCGGTGTATACAGGTAAAGACCCGTTGTTATAGATTCATAAAAAGCGGCGGTTAGTAATCTGTAAAATAATAAACTTTCATTATGAGTCTTCTCAAACGAGCGTAAATCTTATATAATAATATCAATTTTGTAATTGTGATTGGAAGGGTTTGTAAATGGAAGCAAAATCGATCGATAATACGTATGCAGAGCCAACAATCCTTTCTGCTATAAGACAAGGTGCATTGGCAGGTTTTCCGCTGTTTCTTGGTTATTTGCCGATTGCAGTTACATATGGTGTGCTGGCATCCCAGTCTGGTTTAAGCTTATTGGAATTAACGTTAATGAGTGTTCTTGTGTTTGCCGGGGCTGCACAATTTATGGGAGCTAATATGATTGCAGGTGGTGCTTTATTTCTTGAAGTTGTCATCGCAACATTTGTATTAAACTTCCGTCACTTTGTCATGAGCTTATCTTTCATGAACAAACTTCAGCCATTACCGTTTAAATGGAAGTTTTTCATGTCCTTCGGGTTAACCGATGAAACGTTTGCTGTTTCCACACTAAATTCCAGTGAAGCGAAAAAACCTTATGGCCATTATTACTATGCAACATTAATTCTCGTCTCTTATTTTGCATGGATTGGTGGTTCATTTCTAGGTGGAGTATTGGGAGAAATCATCCCAAACCAACTAAGTCAAAGTATGGGGATTGCTCTATACGCAATGTTTATCGGGTTACTAATACCATCAGTAAAAAAAGAATGGCGCGTCGGTTTCATTGCAATAGTCAGTATGCTCTTGAATTTTGCCCTTGTAAATGTGAATGTAAGTGACGGGTGGGCAATTGTCATTGCAACAGTTGTAGCAAGCTTTTTAGGTGTCTTTTGGTTAAAGGAGGAAAATAAACAATGATAATGGCCATTATTATTGGGATGGCAGTTGTAACGATGGTTCCTCGCTTTATCCCAGCATTTATTGTAGGGAAAGTTTCATTTCCAAATTGGGTAAATCGATGGTTGAATGCGATTCCCTATGCAGCTTTAGGAGCGCTTATCTTCCCGGGAATCATGAACGTCATTCAAGATCAACCTTTTATTGGTTTAATTGGAGGAATTGTTGCGGTTTGTATCGCCTTTTTTGAGGTGAATGTCATTTTTTCTGTTTTAGGTGCAATTGTTACCGTCTATTTACTAACAATGTGATGAATGTCACCATTTTCCACCTCTTACATAGGCTATAATGAAGCCAAATAGAGGGGGATGTATCGCAATGAACGCCCAAAACTTTCCTCAACAACCATTTGATCCATTTTATCAAATGTTTCAACCGCCGACAGGCGTTCCATATGGTCCACAGCAGCCAATGCAATTACCGTCTCCACCGACAGGCATGCCAGGACAAGGACTTGATTTTCCAGGCCAATTTGGTTCATTCGAAGGTGGAGGGCCCACAATACAAGCCGTGGATCCAGAATCCTTTTATGGATGTCTACGTAGAATCACTTTTGTTCGATTAACCAACGGTAGCCGTTTCTGGTTTTACCCCGTTTTTATTGGAAGGAGATCTGTTGCAGGATACAGATGGAGCAGCCGTGTGCAAAGGTGGGTATATACAGGTTTTGATACGGAACTTGTTGAATCGTTCCAATGTTATTAAAAAGAGTCACTGCTGATGAGCAGTGACTCTTTTCTTGTAATGAATCTAGATCACAATAAACAGTATTTTTTCGTATCTAATAAGAGTTAGTTCAGTATTATGTTTTCTTTTTGTAGGGTTCTATATGGATATGAGCATGTGTTACACCAAATTCATTATCTAAGTAATCCTCGACATTATCGGAAATTTCATGGCTTTCTTCTACTGTCAAGCTTGGATTAACTAATATCGTTGCCTCAACTAAGATGTGCTTTCCATGTTTGCGTGCCTTAATATCTCGGACTTTTTTGACTCCTTGTACTTCCTGAATACTTCCTTTAATATTTGTTAACTCTTTTTGATCAAAACCATCTGTAAGAGTATGACTGGCATCCCTAAATATTTCAAAGGCTGTTTTACAAATAATCAGCCCAACAATTACCCCCGTAACAGGATCTAACCAGTACGCTCCAAATTGTGCCCCAATAATACCCACAAATGCACCAAAACTAACTAAACAGTCCGATAAATTATCCTTTGACTGAGCATATAAAGAACTACTTTGAATTTTACGGGCGAGTTGAAGGTTATATCGATACACTCCGAGCATGACAAAAGCACTAGCAATAGCTGTATACGCTGTTAACATGGATGGCGTACTTGTTTCACCATTTAGTAATGTTGAAACTGTATTCCAGACAACTTCAATACCTACCGTAATCATGACAAATGCAGCAACTAATGAAGCGATCGATTCAGCCCTCGTGTGACCATAATGATGATCACTATCAGGTGGTTTTCTCGAAATCTTGAGGCCAATTAATACGGCAACAGATGCGACGATGTCAGTGGCATTATTAAGACCATCTGCACGTAAAGCCTCCGAGTCTCCAATGTAAGCTACTATTAATTTTGCGGTAGCTAAGACTAAGTACGCTGTGATACTTAACCAAGCACCTTTTTCTCCGCGTTTCAAATGTTCATTTTCGTTCATTAAACATTTCCTCCGTTATTTCACAATAGCAACATATAGCGTATCAAATTATATACAACGAAGTCCACAGTCAAAAGAAAACAATTCGTTTTACATAGTCTTAACCCAATCTCATTTTGAAAAACATGAATATATTTTTATTATGGGGTCGTTGGGACGAAGGTTTAAGGGAGAAACAATTATATTCATAATTAAGAAAATAAAAATATTCAGAATATATTGAAAAATAATCCGTTATCATTGATAATAGAAAAAAGGAGAGAAGGGGGAATTTTGATGAAGAAACAAAAGTCCTCGTATTCTTTAATGAAATTTGGGCCGAGTTCACAAAAACGGTTCGTAGCAAGACGTGAAATATCTTATGAGTTGAAACTTTCAGCAAGATTAGTCCTTGATGAGTTAGTGTATAAGTGGAATAAGGTGTATTTTGAACAAAAGATGAATTATGCGTTAGATAATGGTGACAAGGCTGAGTTTATGAAGTGGGCAAAACTTTATGAACCATATACTTGGGAATAATTAACTGCCTAATTTAGGCAGTTTTTTTTGGTGAAGAGGATTTATTATGTTTCGTAAGGAATCTATAGTGGGGAGGTTTATAACAATGGGTATATCTTTTTATGAAAGTAATATTAGAAAGAAGCAACAACAATTATTGCTTCGTTTACTATTATTTGCAATTATAATTGGTCTTATAGCTGAGGTCATTGTCGGTGCTCCAATTATAAATATGGTCGCAATCGGAATGATTGGACTTAGCTTTTATTCTGTTGTTTTTTTACTTTATCTCAATAATAGATACACATCTTGGATACCTTATATTTCGCTTATTGGAATTACTGTTGTATCAGGAATTATTATACATAGTTCAGATTACATAACCAATATGTTATTTCCATTCTTTTTATTAGCAACAGCTGCGATGTCGGTTTCTCTTAAGGTTTTGACATCTGGAGCTTTATTAGGAATAGGACTATTAGCGTATTTTGTCATTCATAGTGACGAAGTCTCTACTATTGGTTCACGAGCTATCTTTATAACATTTATTTTCTTCACCCTCGTGTTTATTGTCCTTCTCATGCAAGTTGTCATGTCAAAACAGTTATTACACCATATAAAAGGTTCATTACATAAGACAGAAGTTCTTTTACAAAAGCAACGGAAACAAAATAGGCAGGTAAAAAAAACAGCAACTACCGTTCACGAATCAATTGCAAGTATCGATAAATCAAGTAAGAGTCACACAAATGCTTTAATGGAAATGGGGCAATCATTTAAAGAAATTGGTAGTGCTGCCGATACTCAAGTTTATTCCGTATCTAATATTACTACACTAACGAGTGAATCAAATGCCCGAATAAATCAAATGATTACCTCCTTTCAAAAGCTGGCACGCCATGGAGAAAAAGTGTATCAATCAACAGTTGAAAGTGAGCAGTCAATTGATCAATTAAGCATAATGATGTCCGAATTCCAACAATCATTTCATACAATGGAAGAAAAGATGGGAACATTATCAGATCAAATTACAGAGGCTACGCAATTCACTGGAATTATTGAAGACATTGCAGCTCAGACAAACTTACTCGCATTAAACGCGAGTATAGAAGCAGCTAGAGCTGGAGAATCAGGAAGAGGTTTTGCAGTTGTTGCAAAAGAGGTTCGAAAATTAGCAGACTTTTCAAGTGAAACAGCAAAGGAAATTAATGAACGGTTAACTAGCATTAACAAAATTGCTAAAGAAACCGACGATAGAGTGAGTAAAAACGATCAACGGTTGACGGAAAATTTAATCGTAATTCAAAAGGTAGATGGAGAGTTGAGGCATATTAGGTCAAACATACGAGATTTTATAAATCATTTGAACAATTTTGGTCATGAGGCTAAAGCTATTCAACATTCATCCGCAGGTATCGATGAATCTGTAAATGAATTGGCTTCAATTATAGAGGAAACAACCGCGATTTTAGAGGAGCTTCAAGCCATGGTAGAAACACATATGGAGAATCAAGGTGGTCTAATGGATGAAATCGAAAAAACGAGTGAAGCGGTTAATAATTTAGAGGAGCAAACCAATATAATATCTTCTAGCCGATAAAAAGGTTTTGAAGAAGGAATGAAAGCGTGGGGAAACGATTGAATAAAAAAGCAATAAGAAGTTGGGTCATGTATGACTGGGCAAATTCGGCATTTGCTACAACAATTATGGCTGCAGTACTTCCTGTTTTTTACCATGACTACTACGCCGCGAACTTATCCAATCATTTAGCAACAAGTTACTGGGGGTACACTCAATCAATTGCTGTCTTTATCGTAGCAATGCTCTCACCGATTTTAGGTGCCATTAGTGACTTTTCTGCAGCGAAAAAGCAGTTTTTACGTTTCTTTGCCTATATGGGAATTATCGCTAGTATCATGCTTGCATTTGTAGGAGAAGGACAATATATATTTGCATCCTTATTAATGATAATTGGAACGGTCGGGTTCTCAGGAGGGAATATCTTTTACGACGCTTTTTTACCAGAGATTGCGAATAATGAGGAAATTGATAAGATATCAACATCAGGCTATGCTTTTGGGTATATCGGTGGTGGTCTTCTCCTAGCAATCAACTTAGCAATGATTATGAAGTATGAGTGGTTCCGTTTTCCGAACGCAGAAATTGCTGCAAAGGCAGCTTTTGTAACAGTAGGATTATGGTGGTTTTTCTTTTCCATTCCGATGTTTAAACATATTAAAGAAGAACGATGTAAAAGAGAAAAGCGTAAACGTTCTTACGTTGCCATAGGGTTTCAAAGGGTTGGAGAGACATTTAAAACATTACGCCATTATAAACAACTGTTATTATTTTTATTAGCCTTTTGGATGTATAATGATGGGATTTCTACAATTATCAAGATGGCGACCATTTATGGACGTGAAATAGGAATTGACTCCACCGACTTAATTGCCGCCTTGTTAATCACCCAATTTATTGGGATTCCTTTTACATTTTTATTCGGTTGGTTAGCCGGTAAATGGAAACCGAAAAAAGCCCTCACGTTAGCGTTATTTATTTATATGGGCATCGTGATTTTAGGGTACTTGATGACAACAGCTCTTCATTTTTATTTATTGGCGATGTGTGTTGGAATTGTGCAGGGTGGTGCCCAGGGGTTAAGTCGATCCATTTACGGAAGGATGGTACCAGAACATAAACGGGCAGAGTTTTTCGGGTTTTACGGGGTATCATCTAAGTTTGCAGCAATTTTTGGCCCATTTATGTTTGCGTTTATCGGACAATTAACAGGTTCAAGTCGATTAGGTATTTTATCTCTCGTTTTCTTCTTTATTGGCGGCATGATTTTATTACAATATGTTGATATCGAAAAAGGAGAACGAGAAGCGGCAAATATATAGAATACAATGAGGTGTTTTCTATGCCATTGCAAATCGCTAGTCAAGCACTAGCAGAATTAGGAGAAAGTCCCTCTTGGGATAGCAAGCATAACAGGCTATTTTGGGTTGATATTACAGGAAGAAAGTTGTTTATGCTTCGTAAGAAGAAAAGACCTATAACGTATAACCTAAATCAATTTGTTGGAGCGGTTGTCCCCCGTAATAAGACGAGTGTTGTCGTAGCACTCCAACACGGTTTTTATTATTTTCATTTACGTACAAATAAGCTAGAACATATTGTAGACCCAGAATCACATCTCGTTGATAATCGGTTTAACGATGGCAAGTGTGATCCTAAAGGTAGGTTTTGGGCCGGAACAACAGATTCAATTGGAATTGACCAAAAAGGAGCATTATATTCGTTAAATAAAGATTTACAAGTGTCAAAGAAGGTAGACAAGGTTAGTACATCAAATGGAATTACGTGGTCACCTGACTATCAATTTATGTATTTTATTGATACGCCGACGAGGAAGGTTGTACGATTTCAATTTGACCTTAAAACGGGTGACATTTCGAATCAGAAGGAAATAATACATATACCTGCAAAAACAGGTGTACCTGATGGAATGACGAGTGATGAAGAAGGAAAGTTGTGGATAGCACATTGGGGTGGTTCTGTTGTATCCAGGTGGGACCCAGTTAACGGGAAACTCCTAGACTATATTGATGTCCCAGCGGTAAACGTAACATCTTGTATATTTGGTGGACAACAACTGAAAGAACTGTTTATCACAACAGCGAGAATTCGTACAAGTGAAGAGGATTTGGAAAAATTCCCAAATGCTGGTTGTGTATTTAAAGTGAACTTAGGTATAAAAGGACTTCCTTCGTTTTCCTTTGGAGGATAAGAATCGTAATTAATTACGATTTTTTTTGTATGATTCTTATTGTGAAAAAGTAGGCAATTTTCTAAACTTTTGGTATGGTTAAAGGGGAGATTATTTAAGGATGAAAGAGGAGGAAGTTACATGGACTACCGGATTGAGAGAGATACACTAGGCGAAGTAAAAGTACCGCAGGAAAAATATTGGGGGGCACAAACACAAAGAAGTAAGCAAAACTTTCCTATCGGAAATGAGCTTATGCCAATTGAAATTGTTAAGGCATTCGCAATCTTAAAGAAAAGTGCTGCTAATGCAAATGTTGAACTTGGTTTGTTAGAAGAAGAAAAAGCCAAAGCCATTTCCTATGCAGCGGATCAAATTGTGGACGGTAAAATTGATGGCCATTTCCCACTTGTTGTTTGGCAAACAGGTAGTGGAACTCAATCTAATATGAATGTGAATGAAGTGATTGCGTTCGTCGGTAATGAGTGGCTAAAAGAGCAAGGAAAAGAGACAAGACTACATCCAAATGATGATGTAAACAAATCACAAAGTTCAAATGATACTTTCCCTACAGCGATGCATATAGCTGCTGTTATAAAATTAGAAGATGTTGTATTACCTGCTTTAACAAAATTAAAACAAACATTACAAGAAAAAGCAGCTAAGTATGCTGACCTTGTTAAAATTGGTCGGACACACCTACAGGATGCTACACCTTTAACGTTAGGACAAGAAATTAGCGGTTGGCATCGTATGTTAGAGAAAACAGATAAGATGTTAAAAGAGAGCCTCGAACATATACGTGAACTGGCTATTGGCGGAACAGCAGTTGGGACGGGTTTAAATGCTCACCCGGATTTTTCTGTAAAAGTATGTGAAAACATTGTGAGATACACTGGCAAGCAGTTCGTATCTGCTAAAAATAAATTCCATGCGTTAACGAGTCACGATGAGCTTGTCTATGCACATGGTGCGTTAAAAGCGCTTGCTGCAGATATTATGAAAATTGCTAATGATGTTCGTTGGCTGGCAAGCGGTCCTCGTTGTGGAATTGGAGAGATTACAATCCCAGCGAATGAACCGGGAAGCTCCATCATGCCAGGAAAGGTTAACCCGACACAGAGTGAGGCTGTTACAATGGTAGCTGCTCAAGTAATGGGTAACGATGCAACTATCGGTTTTGCAGCAAGCCAAGGGAATTTTGAATTGAATGTATTTAAGCCGGTTATTGCATATAACTTCTTACAGTCCTCTCAGTTATTAGCTGACAGTATTGAGTCTTTTAATGACCGTTGTGCTGTTGGTCTAGAACCGAATGAAGAGAAAATTAATCAATACTTAAATGATTCATTAATGCTTGTAACGGCATTAAATCCACACATTGGGTATGAGAATGCAGCTAAGATCGCAAAAAATGCGTTTGAAAAAAATATTACATTAAAAGAATCAGCCATTGAAACGGGGTTATTAACAGAAGCCCAGTTCGATGAATTTGTAAACCCTGCAAATATGACTTCACCAAATGTGTAAGTGAAAACCCTTCGGTTTAGTTTTAGGCCGAAGGGTTTTAAATAGGAAATGAACTGGATATACAAAAAAAAATTACCAATAAATTTTCGTAATATCATTTCGGAATCCTGCCTAAACTATGGATACACAGGAGGTGATAAACAATGCCAAGTAACAACAGCAATAACTCAAACAACCTTTTAGTTCCTGGTGCACAACAAGCACTTGATTCAATGAAGGTTGAAATTGCACAAGAATTTGGCGTTCAACTTGGTGCCGACACAACTTCTCGTGCTAACGGGTCTGTCGGTGGAGAAATCACTAAACGACTAGTATCTATGGCTCAACAACAAATGGGTGGAACACAACAACAATAATGATGGCTTCAAAGGAGGAATCCTGGATTCCTCCTTCATACATAGCCGTTCTCTTTTATATAGCGTTTTTTCATAACTGAGGGGGAGTAACATATGTATGTTTGTCCGTTATGTAACGGATTGGAACAATTAGAAAAAACTTGCCCCAATTGTAATGGTAATATGTACGATATCGGCAGAGTAGTCGATTATTACGACGATTATAGCCCCTATTGGGAAGACGAAGACGCAAAAATGGTTGATGGATTAGTCCAATCAAAGGAAAACCATTTATGTTTGCATGCATTTCATTGCCCGGCTTGTCAAATTGAATCTCGAGTTACTGTACGAGAAGAACAAAGGTAAGCAAGGAAAGGCTGCTAAATCAATAGCAGCCTTTCTTATATTATCTAGTTTTTTCGGCATCAGGAAAAGGTTCATCGTTGTGAGGGAGTTTTCTCGCCTCTTCAATTTGGGCTTGTTGATGTACGGGACGTGTAGTACCGCCACCTAAACCTTCATTAATCATGCGATCCACATCAACATCTCTTTTTGTACGACTATCTTTGAAGCTTTTTTCGTTTGTTGGATCAGCCATCATCATTCCCTCCTTTTGCCTTTTTATTTTTTGTTCCAAATACGAAAATGATACGTTTCCATTAATTCATAAAATGCCTTTGTCATATGGATAAATTATCATATACTTAATAGACAAAGAATTTTGAGTGAGGTATGTTAAATGAGTAGTTTCTTCTTTGTTTTTATGATGATTATCATCGGGGCCGTTATTGGAGGAATAACCAATTCCCTTGCTATTAAAATGTTATTTCGCCCCCATCAGGCCAAATATATTGGGAACTATAAAATCCCCTTTACACCTGGCTTAATTCCAAAGCGAAGAGAAGAATTAGCGCGGCAAATGGGAGACGTTGTAGTACGCCACTTGTTGACACCTGATGGAGTGAAACGTCGTTTCTTTTCACAAACTTTTCGAAAACGATTATTAAGATGGATTCTAAAGCAGTTAGATTCTTTTTTAAGACAAGATATGACGGTGGGGCAATTATGCACAAAATTGGGTATACAAGTGCATGACTCGTTGGTGCATAAAAAACTGTCGGAAATTGTAAACGGAAACGTAAACAGTTGGCTGAAAAAAAATAAACATACTATGTTAAGGGAAATCGTCCCAACGTCGATGTATCAAAAAGGGAAAGATTATATTCCTACCATTAGTGCACAAGTTTTGCTGAAGGTAAAACAATATATAGAAAGTGATAGTGGAAAGGAAAATATTGAATCCGTAATTAAACGTTATATGGACAATAAAGGTTTCTTAGGTAATGTCCTTACATCTTTTGTTGGACCTGAAAAATTAGGAAGACAAATCCAGCCAATGCTGACGGATTATATAAGCTCCACCGAAGCTGAGCAACTAATCACTTATCTTTTAGAACAACAATGGGAAGAGATAATGGAGAAGGAGATCCAGGAAATAAACACAGTTGTTCATATAAATAACGATATCATTCGTCCTATCATTCACGTACTATCTGTAGAACGGTTATTCCAAACCCGTGTTTCAACTTTGTATGACCAGGTTGGGATATCGGTTCGTGAGAAATGGATACCACAAATGCTGGAAAGAGTTATGGGGAAAGCACTCTCCAATGTCGAACCGATGATGAAGAGGATGCACATTCAAGAAATTGTTGCTGATGAAGTAAAAGGCTTTCCGATTGAACGAATCGAAAGTATGGTGCTGACGATCACTGGTAGAGAACTGCGAATGATTACATATTTAGGGGCGCTTCTTGGGGGATTTATCGGCTTTTTTCAAGGAATGACGGTTTTACTATGGTTTCAATAAACAGTTGACTATACATGGGAGGAAATGTTTGATACAGTGGGTAAAGTATTGTTAAGGAAAAATTTTAGGAGGTTTCATTTTGTCAAATTTATACGATTTAGCATATGACTTAGAAAAAGGTTTACGTGAAAGTGAAGAATTTAAAGCATTAAAGAGCGCATATGATGCTGTAATGGGAGACGAGTCTACAAAGAACATGTTTAACAACTTCCGTCAAACTCAAATCACTTTACAACAAAAACAAATGCAAGGTGAAGAAATTTCAGAGGAAGAAGTTGAGCAAGCTAGAAAAACTGTTGAACTTGTTCAGCAAAACACGGAAATTTCCAAACTAATGGAAGAAGAGCAGCGTTTGAATACCGTAATCGGTGATGTGAGCCGTATTATTACAAAGCCATTAGAAGAATTATATAGCGAGAATGAATAAAAAAAATCGCCCTTATGGGCGATTTTTTTATTTAGTTTCATGAAGGAATCTTGTCGGTTATCGAGAATAGTAAGAAAATGTCGTTGTTATCGTGAAAATAAAATTAAACGACCATCTTCTGAAACACAACGGTGTGTATATTGCGCAAAATTTTCTTTGTTTAATATTTCCGTACCCTTTTGTTTTGCTGATTGGTCATTATTCGCTTGAAAACTTTGTTCTAGTAATAACTGTCCGTTTTTCTCGAATACAGTTAAGGTATATTCCTGCATAATGCATACCTCCAATAATATTATTTAATGCATTTCGGTCAAGAGTTGGAAAATCCTGCAAACATTTGTTATTTGTTCTTATTAAAAAGGTACGTAGGGGAGAGGAAGAGCATGACATTAATGTTAAATGGGGTCACGAAGAGATTTGGATCCTTTAAGGCTGTAGATGATTTATCTTTAAAAATCCCAGAAAATCAAATCTTCGGATTTCTAGGAGCAAATGGTGCTGGAAAAACGACAACTTTTCGAATGATTTTAGGATTACTGCAACAATCCGATGGGAACATAACTTGGAACGGTGATTCAATTGATTATGAAAAAAGTCATCTAGTTGGTTATTTACCAGAAGAAAGGGGACTCTACCCAAAGCAAAAAGTGAAGGAACAAGTAATATATTTAGCAAAGTTACGCGGCTTGACGAAAGAACATAGTAACAAAGAACTTGACTATTGGTTGGAACGGTTTAAAGTTCCTGAATATAAAGATAAAAAAGTTGAAGAACTTTCAAAAGGAAATCAACAGAAAATTCAGTTCATCACCGCCGTTATTCACAAACCGAAATTGTTAATTCTCGATGAACCATTCTCAGGGTTAGATCCGGTAAATGTGGAAATGTTGAAGGAAGCCGTAGTTGACCTAAAGAAAAAAGGGACATCGATTGTGTTTTCTTCCCATCGTATGGACCATGTGGAAGAGTTGTGTGAAAACCTTTGTATATTACATAAAGGAAAGCCTGTTGTACACGGAAGTTTAGGTCAAATCAAAAAAGATTTTGGGAAGAAAAATGTCATTGTTCATGCAGACTTTGACTTGTCCTTTATTCGTGATATTCAAGGTGTGACAAGGTTCCATAAAGTGGCACAAGGTTGCGAAGTACAAATAGAAACAGAAGAGGTTTCACAACAAGTGTTTTCAGCACTATCCGGAAAAGGCTTTGTCCGCACCTTTGACTTAGAGGAACCATCATTGAATGATATATTCATTGAGAAAGTAGGAGCCTCTTATGAATAAATTCCGTACAATTCTAGCGTATACATATATAAGCCACTTAAAAAGCAAACCTTTTCTAATTATGACTTCCATGACTTTACTATTGATTATTACGTTAACGAATTTGCAAAATATCTTACAATTATTTGGGGATGATGAACAACAAACAAAGGTTGCGGTAATTGATGAAAGCAATACCTTTTTCACTCCATTACAACAACTGGTCAGTAGCGGAGAAGAAGACATTGTCCTTTCTCTTTTTATTGGATCGGAAGAAGAAGCCAAACAGGCAATTCGAGAGGGGAAATATCATGTTTTTCTTCATCTGGAGACAGACCAGGAAGAATTACCAAGCGCTACTTACTATGCAATGGATATATCAGGAAATCGGCTAGCGAATATGTTGCAACAGTACTTATCCAACTTAAAAACAGAAATGGTGTCAGCTGAAGCAGGCATTGAACAAAATATATTACAGAAAATGTTTTCCCCAGTTCAAATGGAAAAGGTCGCTCTAAAGGATAACGCGAAAACAGCTGAAGAATTAAATCAGGCGCGTGGACTTGTATATTTTATGATATTCATCATATATTTTGCAGTCCTTATTTATGGAAATATGATTGCCAGTGAAGTGGCCATTGAGAAGTCATCAAGGGTAATGGAGATTATCGTATCGAGCGTGTCGCCGATTACGCAAATGTTTGCGAAAATTTCAGGGATTGCACTATTAGGGTTAACACAATTTACAATCATCCTCATAACTGGATATACATCTTTACGTTTAAATGAAAGGCAATTCATGGATGGTTTTTTTGAATATTTTGGGCTAACAAATATACAAATAAGTACATTACTGTTTGCGGTCATATTTTTTCTGCTGGGATATTTATTGTATGCCATGATGGCAGCTATGCTAGGATCATTAGTTAGTAGAATTGAGGATGTCCAGCAGGTAATACTACCAATGGTTCTTATAGTAGTAGCATCATTTATGGTTGCAATGTATGGGATTAATGATCCTACTTCAAGTGTTGTTACGGTAACGTCGTTTATCCCGTTTTTTGCTCCAATATTAATGTTTTTACGAGTCGGTATGTTAAATGTTCCGGCTTGGGAAATGATATTATCAATTGGATTGTTAATATCAACTATTATCATCTTTGCCATTATTGCAGCGAAGGTATATAAAGGCGGAGTTTTGTTATATAATAGAACATCTTCAATTAAAGATTTCAAGAAGGCGTTACAGTTAACGAAAAAAGAATAGCCGCATAATGTGCGGCTTCTTTTTAACCTCTCGCACCGAACGTGCATTCGTATATTAGCTTTGATAAAATAAAGATATCACACATATTGATAAAGGCGGGTCTTTTATGAGGACAAAGATAAAGTTTATTCATGCAGCTGATTTGCATTTGGACAGCCCCTTTAAAGGACTGTCTTCCGTACCTTACAAAATATTTGATGAACTAAAAGATAGTACGTTTACCGCTTTTGAGCGGCTAATCGATTATGCCGTAAATTATAAAGTCGATTTCGTTTTGTTTGTTGGAGATATTTTTGATGAACAATCACGTAATTTAAAAGCACAATTAAAATTTAAAAGGGGATTAGAAAAGCTTCATGAGAGTGGGATACAAGCATTCGTTTCCTATGGAAACCATGATCACCTGTCTGGAGAGTATTTTCAAGTTGAATATCCCGAAAATACATATGTTTTCGATTCAGAACGTGTAACTGTATTTCCGTATAGAAAAAACGGTGTTCATCTAGCTGATATTTACGGTTTTAGTTATGGAGAGAGAGCAGTTACAGAGGGAAAAATACATGAGTATATTGCGGAAAAACGAGATATACTCAACATTGGAATGTTACATGGCAGTATTTCCTCTAATTCAGAGCATGACGTATATGCCCCCTTCCGATTGTCAGACTTGTCTCAGGGAGGGATGGACTACTGGGCACTCGGTCATATTCACACTAGAGAAATAATTAATGAGAGTCCGTTAGCAATCTATCCAGGCAATATCCAAGGGCGTCATATAAAAGAGATGGGGGAAAAAGGATGTTATCTAGTTGAAGTAACAGAACAAGGACAAACATGGTCCTTTTTACAAACGAATACTATTTCTTTTGAACAATTGACTGTCGACGCAACCACTTGTACTACAGTAGACCAAATTGAACATCAAATAAAGAGAGCAATGAATACATTGCGAGAAGATGGTAGATGTGCTGTAGTAAGAATCAACTTACATATAGAGCGGGAAACAATTGGATACGTAAACCAAGAGTCAATAGAGCAATTACAAGATTATTTGAATGAAGGAGAAGCAGACGAGAGAAAGTGGATTTGGATTGAGACGATTAAAACGATTAACAAAGTACAATGGAACCGGGAACAAATGTTACAAGGGAAACACTTTGCCAGTGAACTGCTACGCACGGTTGATGAGGTGGAAAATAGTGGTTTGTTTTTGACGGAATTAACAAAACATCGTGATGTAGAAAAGTTTTTAGATCCTTTCACGAAGGAAGAATTGGAGGATATATTAACGGAAGCAGAAGAACTTGTCATGGAAGAGCTGTTAAAGGAATGAGGGAAGGCACATGATTATCAATACAGGGTATATTTATCAATTTGGAAAATGGAAAGAAAAGCATATCGATTTTCATTCATCCTTTACAATCATTGAAGGGCCAAATGAATCAGGAAAAACCTCTTTTAAACAATTTATTATATACATTTTATTTGACTTACCTTCCTCTATGAAAAAGCTCTATGAACCTAAGGGTGGGGGAGCGATTGGAGGTAAGTTATTTATTACTACTTCTACTGGTGAATCTATTGTTATTGAACGAGTAGCAAATAAAAATAAGGGGCGTGCAATTTGCTTTACTAGTAAAGGAGAAAAAAAGGAAGAAACGTGGTTAACCACGTTTTTACAAGGAATGGACCGACTCACATATGAGGGGATATTTTCTTTCGGTAACTATGAATTACAAAAGATTCGTCAGCTAAAGGGAGAAGACTTAGGGAAAGTTTTGTTCGGAATCGGAATGACTGGATCGGATAAAATTGCCTATTTAGAAAAAGACTTAGAAAAGAAAACAGGTGATTTATTTAAAAAGAAAGGGAAAATTCCTCACATTAACCAACACATTCAAAAAATGAAAGATATACAGTCAACAATTACAAGGCTTGAGGCAGAAGAAGGTACCTACAACGAATTGATAAGAAAAATTGAAAACATTGATAAAAGATTAACGACAATTCGAGATAAGAAAGAGCAGCTTGAAAAAGAGAACTTGATCTTAGGAAAGTATTATCAAGCAAAGGAAGCGATTCAACAATATCAGTTTTTAAGAGAAGAGATGAAACAATACAAGGAATTTGCTTCTTTTCCATCCAACGGGATAAAACGTTATGAGCAGTTAAAAGAACTGATGTTACCGTTAATTAGTGACTTAAATGTAGTAAAAAACGGTAAGCAGGAAGCAGAACAGGAAATGAACTACCTATCAACGGATTTACTTAATGAAGATGTATATGAACGACTGCTTCATATTGATGAGATGGTGAAAGACTATGATTATAAACAGAAGGAAAGAGAAGAAAAGAGTGAAGAATATAAGCGTAACTTTGATGTGTTAGCACACGAATTAAGACTGTTAGGAATTGACCTTACGATTGAAGATGTGCAGGCACTTCAAATCCCTGTTCAAGTTGAAGAAACGTGGAAGACACTCGCTCAAGGAAAGCAACAATTGCAATTGAGGCAAGACCAATTAGTTGATGAGGAAGAAAAAGCAAAACGGGAGCTAGGACAGGTTAAGGCTCAGATTGAGAAAAAGAAAGCAACATTACTACCGACTGATATGTTACATAGTATGAAAGAGTTACTTGAACAGGCTAGAGTTGATCAAATCCAACAACAGCTCTTTCAGGAAAACCGAATGAAAGCAAAGCAACAAGAGACGAAATTACACAATATGTTAAAGCAAGGTAGTAAGGCGAATAAGCATTTGATTGCCATTACGTCTCTTATAGGATTCAGTTTCATAGTGTATGGCTTCTTTAGGGGAGGTTTAGTCGAATACTTAGCGGGGCTAATTTCATTATTAGTCGGTGTGGCAGGGAGTGCATATTTATCTCACAACAATAAACTCATCCGGGAACAAATCGAATCTCAAACTGAAAATGAGTTAGTTAATAATATTCGGGACATATCGGAAACAGAGTTGAATGAGGCAAGACACCGTTTACAGTCTCATGAAGAAAATAAAAAAGATTTTGTCATCCTTAACAATGACTTTAACCATTTAGAGGCAAGTCTTCATAATATCATACAAAGAAAAGAAGGCTTACAAACGGAAAAGGCACATCTTCAAGAACAAATACAACTTGAGCAAAATAAATTTCCATTCTTGAAATGGATTGATGTATCCCACTGGCCTAGTATGTATTATAAGCTTGTAAAATATAAACAGAAAGCATATGAGCTCGAGCAACAGGAGGCTGTCATTATCCGTCTCGATGAACAAATAAAAGAGATTGATACTTATATTCAAAATTTAGCCGAAAAATGTAATATACTCAATCAACATGAATCAATAAACCTAAACAAAGAACTGCTTAATTTGAAAAATGTTGAGCAGCAAAAGAGGGAAACGTTACGTTTTTATCGAAACAAACGAAAAGAACTGGATAAAGAAATTCAAGAGCTTCAACAAAAGTTATCTCCCTATGAAGAGCAACTTCAGCAATTACTTGAGCATGCACAAGTAGAGAGTGAAGAACAATTTCTTTTCAAAGGGGAACAGTATGAAAAATATAACCTACTTAAAGAAAAACAAGAAGATTGGCTAACTCAAATCAAACTTATTTTTCCTAATGAAGCTAGCAATATTGCACATGAAAATATAGACTGGGATCTCATAGCCTATAAACGGCAACAGCTAGTTCAGTTATTAAATGAGTTACAAGAGGAAAAGGAATATTTACAAGAACAGCGGGCCGAACTTTTAGCTTCGTGTAAACAATTAGAAGAAAATGAACAATTATCAAATCATAGACACCAGTTTGCACTTTATAAAAACGAATTGCGCTCATTAGCAAGAAAATGGGCAATCTATAAAACAGCTAAAGAAGTAATTGTCAGAACAAAGGAAGTTTATGAAAATGAATACTTACCTGAAATTATGGAAAAAACATCAATCTATTTTTATCAATTAACTGATGGAAAATATGTAAAAGTTGTACCGCCTACTCCGAATGAAGCTGTACAAGTGCTTGATAGTCATCACACTTTATTTAATGTTAAGGAGTTATCAGAAGGGACAGCTGCACAACTTTATGTTTCACTACGTTTAGCCTTAAACGAGGTCATGAGTGATCAATACGGTTTACCGTTTATCATTGATGATGCTTTTGTTCATTTTGATTACCATCGCAGGAACGTTATGTATAAAATATTGCATTCTGTAGCTGAAACCCAACAAATTATTTACTTTACTTGCCATGACTCTGAGGTGAGTATGCTGCATAAGCTTTCGTCAGAAAAAAAAGAAAAAGCTTCAATTTCTATAATCAATTAGCACATTTCACCGAATAGTGGTAAAATATCATTCAGAAAATTCACCTGACAACTGCATGGAGGGTTTCCTGTGGAAAACGGAAAACATAATAAAGATTGGTCAAGTTATGAAGAAACAATTGAAAAATTTATTCAAGTCATTGCAAAAAATATGAGTCTCTATGGTATTACTACATCAGTTGGTCGGCTTTACGGAGCTTTATATTTCGCGGACGAGCCTATGACATTAGATGATATGCGAGATGCACTCGAAATGAGTAAAACAAGTATGTCCACAGGTGTACGCTCATTATCAGAAATGAAAATGGTAGAACCTGCTTTTAAAAAGGGTGTTCGTAAAGATTTATATAAATCAGAAGAAGACTGGTATAAGTCGTTTACTTCACTTTTCGGTAATCGTTGGAGGCATCATACAGAAACGAATATTGAAGAAGCAGAAGAAGCGATTATCGAATTAAGAGAGCTCGCGGAAAATACCTCTGACGAGGAACTAAAGGAGAAGATTGAGTCTGATATCGACCGATTAGTATATGCAAAAAACTATTACAAATGGTTAATGAAATTTATTAAAGTAGTGGAAACAGGCGAAATATTTAAATATGTTCCGAAAGAAACTGACAAGAGCTAGAGCGTGTGCATTTTCACGCTCTTTCTTTTTTATTTAATAGGAGGGAGATTGATGGAGGCTGGAACGCCTGTTATCTAATGGCAAAATGCGTTCTGTGAACTCTTCACCTTATGTAATGCACGATTCATCATATCATCTTCGCATCCATCATATCTTACTTGAATGATCTTTTACTATTAATGTTAACAAAGGCTTTCCATTACACCTTGTTCTAAATGTTTTAGAAAAAGCATATGTTTGTACAAAAAGGACAGGGGGTAGGTCATGTGATTTTAGGTGTTCATTGGGTCATATATGTGTTAATTGCATTTATCTTGTTTAGTGGATATATGGCACTACGTGCAATGCGTGCGGAGAAACAACTTGAACAGCAATTTATTGAAAAAGAAGGGCAAGTTTATATGGAACGGATTGAACGGGAACGTAAGAAACGAACAAATAAAGACGAAACATCAAAGGAACCGGAGTTATCAGGACAATAAAAATGGCCTTGTCATTTCGATGACAAGGCCATTTCTTATTTAATTATTAAATAAGTCTTTAAATTCATCAATTTTCACATCAATATTAGCATCTTGTACGAGTTGATCAATTTTTCCTTGTAAAGCTTGTTGATCGACTTTTTCATTTACAAGCATACTCCGAATCTCGTCACGCATATCTTCAAGTGACCCTACATCTTCAGCATCACGCTTGTCCGTTACCTTAATTACGTGCCAACCAAATTGGGTTTGAACAGGCTTACTCACTTCCCCAACTTCTAAATCGTAAGCTGCATTTGCAAACGTTGGGTCCATATTACCGTTAATTGCAAAGAAGCCCAGGTCTCCTCCTTCTTCATTTGCAGCGGTGTCGTTTGAGTATTCTTCTGATAGGCTAGCAAATTCCTCACCCGCATTGAGCTTTTCAATGACTTCGTTTGCTGTTTCTTCGTCATCAACTAAAATATGACTTGCTCTTACCTCGACGGTTAACTTATTATAATAATCTTCAATTTCTTCTTCGGAAACTTCAACACCTTCTGTAGCGGCCTTTTCTTGAAGTTTATTGAAGTAAATGACATCATATAAATCTTCTTCACTTTCAAAACCGTTTTGTTGTAATACCATTTCAAACTGGTCACCGAAGTTTTCCTTCAATTGTTTAATTTCTTTGTTCACTTCATCTTCTGTAACTTCGTATTTATCTTCCAGGATCTTTCTCATTACTAATTCTTGTAGTACAGCCTCACCATTTTGCGCTTTCAACGCTTGATAAAATTCTTCTTTTGTAATGTTACCTGCTTTCGTTTCCACAACTGCATCACTGTCATCCATTTTTGAATCATCATTACTAGTACATGCAGCTAATGTAAGTGCAGTAATTGCTAAGATGATTGCAGTGGTTAGTTTCTTCATGCTAACACTCCTAATCTAAACATAATAATATGGTTTCTTGAACACTATAACATATTTTTCATAAAAAAACATTTTCATAAAAATTAGATCCCCTAATGAATTCGCCTATTCAGAAAGCATTATACGCGCATACGATATTGTACAAAAGGAAAAAGGAGGGTCTTTTTAATGAGCCATAAAGGATACTATGGTGGAGGATTTTCGTTAATTGTCGTGCTGTTCATTTTGTTAATTATTGTTGGGGCAGCCTGGTACTAAATGACCGACCACTGATGAAAACATAAAAAGGAAGCATCTTAGATGCTTCCTTTTTATGTGTGTAATACTTCTAAATACGAAGAAATGAGCAATATGGTAATCGACACATTTATCATTCGAAATACTTTAGATTGTCGTTCGTTTGACAGTTCACCTTTTAAACAAAAGGAATATGTTAACGAATTAAAAATAAACAAGATAAATATAGCAAAGGGTACATAAATCAAAGCCATCATAAACCCCTCCTCATGCAACTATGTATACCACTTTATCAAAAAATATGAAAATTGAACAGGGAAATATTCATAATAAATAAGATAGTATCCTAGATAAGAATACTATCTTATTAAAATATCAAAGCCATCCTTAGCATTTTCAATAACACATTGTTTTGGCGCCTTGGAAAATTGTACTACATATAAAAAGTCAGTTATGGAGAGTCCCATATTTAAAGCTGCAAAAAATGCACTGTAAGGGTAAAAACTTGGAAAGATTAATCCACTAACAAGCGCTGGAATCGTCAAAAATAAAGTAGGGCCCAGAGCTACAAAGACCGATGTCTTTTTTGTAAATGCTTTAAAGGTACGATATTTCACGGATGGTAATATGTTTAATTTTAAATAAAATCGAGCCTTCACTTTTTTCGAAAACATGATTAACGGTATAATGTGACATAATTTGTGCATGAGTGGTAATAGATACAAAACAAATAGTAAAGGTAAAATTCCATAATCATTAATTAACACGTTTTGATGATATAGGGAAAAAGGTAAAAACAATAAAATAAACCCTAACATACTTACTATACACGATAGGATATAAATTCGGCTTTGTCCTAATTCCCTGGTAATGTTTACTGTTTTCCAGCAATTCATTCCAGGTCCCCCTTTAAACATAAATGGTTGTGTCTTTTTTTATTCTCATGGAATAATACGACGTTTCATGGTGGAAATCAATAGTTTTATGAAAAAAATCATCTATTTGTTATAATAATTTTTCGGAAAGAATAAAAAGGAGGACTAACCTCTATATGTATAGGGTTAATCCTCTTGATAATCTTTCTCAATACTAGTAATGGTACGATTTAAAATATCTAAATATTCGTCGCCATAAACTTCTCTAACTATTGCTATAATTTCCAGGAACTCAGGAAACTTTCCATACAGTTCTTTTAATTTTAATGACCCTTTTACAATACTAGCATCAGATGGATCAAATACGCTTAGTGTTTCCTCCAACAGTTTTTTTCCTTCGTCTGTTAAATCTACATAAGTATTTCGTTTATCATTTTCCCTTTTTGAGAAAGTGAGTAAACCACGCTTTTCTAATTTCTTTGAAAAGTTAAAAGCAGTAGAGACGTGCATAACGCCAAATTTGGAAATCTCTGATATACTTGACCCGCCAAGTCGGTATGAAACCCATAAAATGTGATGTTCATTTATATTTAAGTTAAACGGTTTAACCCATTCCTGCCAGTCTCTTTCGATGGATTTCCACAAGGCTTTACTAAGTTGTGCGACTTTATGACTGTATATTGCTCCTTCTAGGAAGGAATCCTTATCATTTTCCACTATTAAACTCTCCCTTGCAGTTCCTTTATAGCTATTATGCCAGTTATTTGTCGTTTAATAAAGAGTGGAAATGCTTCTTACCTCGTTACTTCTATAGTAGTAGGTATAATTTTCAGTTCATAACTCGTTCTTTCGGTTTGCTGTCCTTGTATAATGACACGATATATTTCGGCAAGGTTCTCATCTTGAATGTATATATGTGTTTTTCCGTTTGCCACATTGACTTTATTTGATTGAATTGTTGTATCTTTTGTTTCAATAAATACGTAATTCGCGGTTTCAGTTTGTGGTGATTCATGAATATATAACATCATTTCTTTATGGTTAGGATTGTACCAAGCATATCCCTTACTATCTCCATTATGACTATGAATGACATCATACACTTCAGTACGGTCATCAATGGTAAAAGACTGCTGATCTAAGGCCTTTTCACTTCCTCCAAATTGTAAGCCGATGTAGAAAAAAAGTGAACACGCGGCTACCGTGAGTGTACCTTTATATAACATAGTTAGTTTGGCCTTGCGTTTTTGAAATAATGCCGACTGTAAATTCTTCCATATGGACTTTCTTCTCGACTCAGGTATGCTCGGAAATGAACCTTTTAAAGTGCTAGCCCAATATTCGCATCTGCTTTGACACTCAGAGCAAGAACGTAGGTGTTGTTCCACATTCGCAACTTCACCCTGATGAAGGGTACCATCCAGATAATCAATCAATTTTTCCTCGTAAATGTGAAACTCTCTCATATTTCTCCCTCCTTATGCCTACTCTGACTAGAGGATGTAAGTTGTTTTCTAATATTTTGTATGCCATAGCGGATAAGTGATTTGACTGTTCCAAGGGGACGACCGATTCTATCAGCTATTTCCCGATGAGATAACGCATGATAGTAGTTATAGTAAATGGCCTCTTGCTGCGACGATGGCAATGTTTTAATCGCTTGTAATAACCGATCGGCATCTAATTGTTTTATCACAGAATCCTCAGTACTATTTAGGCTTTCTTTCTTTTGAAAATGAAGCTTATCCTTCAATACAATTCGTTGTTTTTTCCGAATATAATCAATTGTTCTCGATTTCGCTTTAACTGCAATCCAAGCTTTCACGGAACCCCGTCTAATCTCGTAAGTATGGGCCCTATGATATATTTCTAAGAATATATCATGGCATAAATCAGCAGCTTCATGTTCATCGGATAACAAGGAATTTACAATTTTATATACATAAGATATGTAACGCTCGTATAACGTCTGAAAATCGTTAATAGAACCATTTGAAATCCCTTGTAATAAGAGGCGATCCTCTTGATCCGTTGATGACATTTTGCCTCACTCCTTACTTAAATTCCTTCTATATAATATTTAATAAAAATTTTTTTAAAAAAGTCAAATCCAATTTTCCTCATTAGACGTATCAATAAAAAAATAGGGAGGAATGATTGGGATGCAGAAAAGGTCATTTTTGGTGCTTCTTTTCACACTTACACTTGTTTTAACTATAATTCCAACATATGTAGGATATGCGGTGTCGGGGGTGACATTACATACACCATATTCGGGAATTTCCTTAACTCCTGGGGAAAAAGCAAACATGCAAGTTGAAGTATTAAACAACTCCACATCAATCAAGCATGTAAACATATCAGTGAGAAATTTACCAGAGGACTGGAATCACAATATTACATCAGGTGGATATGCAGTTAATTCCCTTTCAGTGAAACCAGATGACTCGGAGATAATTACTTTAGATGTAGAAGTTCCGTTAAGAATTGATAAAGGAAGCTACGAATTTCAAATGGTTGCTGAGGCAGATGGAGAAACCCCCTCGTTTCTACCGATTACGATAAACGTTAACGAAAGAGGTGTGTTTCAAACAGAGTTAACAACAAAGCAACCGAATATGGAGGGAGACAGCGATGCTTCCTTCACATATGATTTAGAACTGTATAATCGAACAGCTGAAGAACAACATTATGCACTGCGTGCCGATGCGCCGAGAGGGTGGACGGTTGATTTTAAAGTGAATGGTTCGAGTGTAACAAGCGTAGCCGTTAATTCAAATGCTAGGGAAAATATAAAAGTAGAATTACATCCATCTGAACAGGTGAAAGAAGGTACCTACGAGGTACCGATAACAGCGTCTGCCGGACAGACTGAATCCAGCGTAAAGCTAGAAGCCCATATTACTGGTTCTTATGGAGTGGAACTGACAACCCCGGACGGTCGATTAAGTGAAACTATTGTGGCAGGTAAAGAAAAAACGATGAAACTTGAAGTGAAAAATACGGGTACAACGACACTCCGCCAATTATCATTGAGCAGTAACACACCGCCAAACTGGGATGTGACCTTCGATTCTGAAACAATTGACTCGATTGAACCGGGAGAGAGCCAGGAGGTACGAGCTACTATCCATGCGGCAGAGAAGGCTATCGCAGGGGACTATGTAGTAGAAATGTCTGTTTCATCTCCTGAAGCTTCTTCTAATTCACAGTTCCGAATGAGTGTGAAAACTTCTAGTGTATGGGGTTGGATTGGGGTATTGATCATTATTGCCGTAGTTATCGGAATCTATTATCTCGTTCGGAAATACGGGAGGAGATAAACATGGAAGACACCATTATTGAATTACAAAATGTAACTAAGGAATATAGGGAGGTTAAAGCCGTTAACAAGTTAAGCTTGTCAATAAAAAAAGGAGAAATATTTGGGCTGCTAGGCCCGAATGGTGCTGGTAAATCTACTACCATTTTTATGGTCTTAGGGCTTACTGAGCCTACGGAAGGTGAAGTATCTGTTTGTGGGCTTCATGCAACAAATCAACCAATTGAGGTAAAGAAACAAGTTGGGTTTTTACCTGATACAGTTGGTTTTTATGAGGATATGACAGGTATAGAAAACCTAATGTTAACGGGTGAATTGAATGGGTTACGGAAACAAGAGGCGAAAAGACGAGGTTTGGAGTTACTTCAACAAGTTGGGTTGGGGGATGTAGCTGACAAGAAAGTAGGCAAATTCTCCCGAGGGATGAAGCAACGCCTAGGACTTGCAGATGTATTAATGAAGAACCCAAAAGTGATGATTTTAGACGAACCAACCCTTGGAATTGACCCAAGTGGAATCAAACAGTTTCTTACATTAATCGAAGAATTGAGTAAAGAAAAAGGAATTACGGTTTTGCTTTCTTCACACCATTTACACCATGTGCAAAGAATTTGTGACCGTGTAGGTATTTTTGTGAATGGTGAACTCATGGCTTGTGGTAATATGGAACAACTACAACGACAGTTATTAGGAGAGGAAACATATATATATAACATAAAAGTTCCAATAATTAATGATCGAGTTACAAATGTATTGGAGTCACTAGATGACGTAAAACACGTTTCGGTAAGTGATAAAGGATATTTTGTCCATTTAGATAAACGTGATGAGGGAGATTTGATACAGCACCTGGTGGAGAGAGAAGTTCCAATTCTTGGTTTTGAACACGTTTCCCTCGGACTTGATGAAATATATGATCGTTATTTTCGAGAAGGTGATGTACATGACATTGCCTAATCTAGCCGAAACTTTCCGTCGTTTTATTCAAAGTCCAATTTGGGTCATAGTAAAAAAAGAAATAACCGATCATATAAAAAGTTTTCGCTTTAACATATTAATCGCGCTTATTTTATTAACGTGTATCGGATCGCTATACACAGCCTTAACTTCGATACGAGGCGTAGCAGAGAGTATTGACAATAATGAGGAACTATTTCTCTATTTAGAGATTTTTTCGATTACAGGAAAGGATGGAACACTTCCTCCATTTATTACTTTCATGAGCTTTTTAGGTCCATTACTCGGAATTAGTCTCGGCTTTGATGCGGTTAATCAAGAAAGAAATAAAGGGACACTTTTAAGGGTTATGGCGCAACCAATACCGAGGGACTATATTATTTTAGGGAAATTTCTTGCTGCCCTTTTCGTTATTAGTACATTTATAATGTCCCTTGGCCTTCTTGTAATAGCAAGTGGTATTTTGTTACTAGGAATTCCACCTACGTTAGAAGAGTTTTTACGAATTTTTATTTTTCTTCTCATGACGGTCATTTACATTTCTTTTTGGCTAAGTTTATCCATTCTTTTGTCGATTCGGTTCAAACAAGCTGCAACATCAGCTCTTGCAGGAATTGCAATGTGGCTTTTCTTAAGTATTTTCTATTCTATACTCGTTAACCTAATGATTGATGCCTCTATGCCTGACCAACTGTTTCATCAATCAATGGAAAAAGGTAATTACGAAGAAATGGCGTTAAGTTTTATGCGTTTATCTCCGAATTACCTATATTCAGAAATTACCACTGTATTGTTAACACCTAACTTTCGTACGTTAGGTCCAATCACAATGGAGCAAGTCATTGGAGCAGTGCCATCTCCCTTAGGAATTGGCCAAAGCTTAAGTGTTATATGGCCACAGTTGTTTGGAATTTCAGCCCTTTGTTTTGTCTGTTTTGCTCTTTCCTATTATATTTTCATTCGTCAAGATGTTCGCTCATAAAAAAACGAGGAGGTTAACCTCCTCGCTTTTTCAATTATAGCGTTTTTCTCCCATTCGGTTTTACACTTTTAAACGTCTTTTCAATAAGTTGATGAAATTCTATCATATCATCAATTCGTTTTTGTAACGGTTTTATTCCATCCACATCATGTTCGTTTTGAAGCGTTTGTTCAATTTCCTCTAATGATTGTTTTTGTCTATCTGCTGCATCTAACCACTTTTGTAAAAAAGCGTTCATAAATTTGCGATATAAATCTTCTTTAGCTTGGTATAGGTCTTTTCTTACACCTTTTTTCCAAACCCGGTCTACTAAGTTTAAATCTAACAAACTACGTATTCCTGTACTCATGGAAGTTTTGCTTTTTCCTAGAGCATCACTCATTTCATCTAAGGTCATTGGTGCTTGATTTATATAAAGGGTAACAAACAGTCTTGCTTCTGCAGGAGTAAGATCAAACATTTCCAATGTTTTTGAAAACTCAGCAATCACTTCATTTTGAATCATTTCTATATATGCTCCATGGTTTGTACCTGGCATAGAGTGGCCTCCTTCAAACTCATGCTACTAAACACATTACTAAAATGATGGACATTTTAAAAACTGGAAAGTGAGGAGAATTTATGAGTATTTAGTAGTATTTAAAAGAATAAGGTGTAGTTAGTCTATACAGTTTCAACTGTACAAAAAATATGTTCTTAAATAAACGTTTTTGCAGTTTGTACTTTGGGTACTGTAAGGAGTATAGTATAAAGGGTGTTAAGGAAATGGTCACAAAAAAAGGCATCTGAATGTAATGTACGTTAATGGATTGAGTGAGGTGAACATTGTGCCTATTATAAAAGTAGAAAATTTATCGAAAGTATTTGGAAAGAAACCGAAAGATGCGTTAAAGCTTCTCGACGCTGGGTTTTCAAAAGAAGAGATTTTAGGTAAGACAGGTAATACAGTTGGGGTAAATCGGGCAACCTTTGAAGTTGAGCAAGGAGAAATCTTTGTTATCATGGGTTTATCTGGAAGTGGTAAGTCTACATTAGTACGCCTGATTAATAGACTAATTGAACCAACTGAAGGTGACATCCTTATTAATGATGTAAATCTGGCAGATATGAATAAGGAGCAGTTACGTCAAGTAAGACGAGAAAAATTAGGAATGGTATTCCAACGTTTTGCGTTATTCCCGTTCCGTACCGTACTAGAAAATGCAGAGTACGGCTTAGAAGTACAAGGCATTAAAAAAGAGGAACGAAAAGAAAAAGCGACACAAGCACTTGAATTAGTTGGGTTAGGAAAATATGTTGATCAGTATCCATCACAACTGTCAGGAGGAATGCAACAGCGTGTAGGTTTAGCACGTGCATTAGCGAACGATCCTGAAGTATTGTTAATGGATGAAGCTTTCTCAGCATTAGACCCTTTAATCCGAAAAGAAATGCAAGACGAATTATTAGATTTACAAGAGAGAATGAAAAAAACGATTCTATTTATCACCCACGATTTAGATGAAGCTTTAAGAATCGGTGATAGAATTGCACTTATGAAAGACGGTTCCATTGTACAAATTGGGACACCTGAAGAAATTTTAACAAATCCTGCGAATGAATATGTTGAAAAGTTCGTAGAAGACGTTGATCGTTCAAAAGTACTTACTGCGGAAAACGTTATGAAGCGTCCTGAGACAATCAATATTGAAAAACACGGTCCCCGTGTAGCGCTTGATCGTATGTTAGACGAAGGTTTATCTAGCATTTATGTGGTGGATAGACAACGTAACTTAAAAGGATACGTGACAGCAGATGACGCTTCAAATGCTAAGAAAAATAACATAACAAATTTACAAGAAATTTTAAAAACGGACGTACCAACAGCTGTATTAGATACACCAATGCAAGAGATTATGGACACAATTTACGATTCTGTAGTTCCGATTGCCGTAGTAGAAGAGGGTAAACTACGGGGAATTATAGTAAGAGGTGCGGTCATTGCCGCGCTAGCCGGTAGCGAGGTGAATGAATAAGATGTTTGATTTATTAGATAAAATACCGAAAATCCCGGTAAGTGAATGGGTAGATGCTTTTATTGATTGGCTGAAAGTAGTGTTAGCTGCACCGTTTCAGTTTTTACGAGAAGATTTTAAAACATTTTTACAAGATACCGTAACGGATAATCTAGTAAAAATTCCACCCGAAATTATTATTCTTATTGTCGTTGTTGCAGCATTCTTTCTTTCAGGAAAACGATTTGGCTTACCAGCATTTTCATTAGTAGGACTTGTTTTTGTTTACAACCAAGGGTTATGGGTAGAATTAATGCAAACGTTAGTATTGGTTGTAACGGCTAGTATGATTTCGGTTTTAATCGGACTGCCAATTGGCATCATGATGTCAAAGAGCAATAAACTTGAAAAGACAATTACACCCATTTTAGATTTAATGCAGACGATGCCATCATTCGTATATTTAATTCCAGCAGTTGCTTTTTTCAGTATTGGAATTGTACCAGGTATTTTTGCAACATTAATTTTTGCAACACCACCTACGGTTCGTTTTACGAATTTGGCCATTAGACAAGTTTCAGATGAACTGATCGAAGCGGCGGAAGCATTTGGAAGTACACCTTTCCAAAAATTATTTAAACTTGAGCTTCCGATGGCAAAACGAACAATTATGGCTGGAATTAACCAGACAGTAATGCTTTCTTTGTCCATGGTTGTAATTGCGTCCATGATTGGAACACCGGGATTAGGAAAAGAAGTGCAGGAAGCTCTTTCCCGTAACTTAGCCGGTCCAGGATTTGTTTCTGGTTTTTGTATCGTTATTTTAGCCATTATTTTTGATCGCTTTACTCAAAGCTTGAATAAGCAAGAGGGAAGCTATTAATCTGGTATGAACTTTTCATTTAGAAAAGTTTAATATAAAAATATACAAAAGGGGAGATTTCAATTTATGTTTAACTTAAAGTGGAAACATCTAGGTTTAACAGTAGTACTTTTATTGTCACTATTATTAGCTGCTTGTGGTTCTAATGACGAAGATGCAGGTAATGGTAATGACGATGGCGATGACAATGAAGTCACTGAAAGTGTCAGTGAACAATTAGATTACACGATTACTGGTATTGAGCCAGGATCAGGTGTTGTTGGATCTGCAGAAGAAGCAACTGAGGTATATGACAGTCTTGCAGGCTGGGAAGTAGCTACTTCTTCTAGTGGTGCGATGGCAACTGCGCTTAGCGAAGCTATTGCAAATGAAGAACCGATTATCGTAACTGGTTGGACTCCACACTGGAAGTTCGCTAAGTTTGACTTGAAATATCTTGATGATCCGGAAAAAGTATTTGGTGATGAAGAAGTGATTAAAACAATGGTTCGCGAAGGGCTAGAAGATGAAAAGCCTAACGCTTACAAAGTTCTAGACCAGTTTAACTGGACTGCTGCTGATATGGAATCTGTTATGCTTGAAATTCAAAATGGTGCTGACGAAGCTGAGGCAGCGCAAAACTGGATTGATAACAATCAGGACAAAGTAGCAGAGTGGACTGAAGGCGTTGAAGATGTAGACGGCGTTAAAGTTGAGCTTGTATATGTACTTTGGGATTCCGAAATTGCTTCTACAAATGTAGTAGCGAAAGTCCTTGAAAGTAAAGGATTTGATGTAACAATCACTTCTGTTGAAAACGCAGCAATGTGGGAGTCTGTAGCAACAGGTAATACAGATGGAATGGTAGCTGCATGGTTACCAGGTACTCACGGTGACCTTTACGCTCAGTTCCAAGATGACCTTGTTGATTTAGGGGAAAATCTTACAGGTGCAAAAATCGGACTTGTTGTTCCATCTTACATGGATGTAGACTCTATTGAAGATTTACAACCTAACGAATAATAACTAGAGATTGAGTACTGAAATATAATATGCTCCCCTTTTCATGAATGACATGAAAAGGGGGGTATTTATTTTGGATAAAACATTTTTTAAAATAAAAAATACTAAACCCCAGTTCGTCAACGAACTGGGGTTTAGTCAGTACTTTATACTTTTTTATTCGCTCTTTTTCGTCTGATCTGACGAATTGTTCATTTTCTCCTCAAGTTCTTTTAAACTTTCTTCAACTTGACGAAGATGTTCTTGAATGTTTTGCTGGTGGGGTTCTATCGTTTCTTTCCAGCTATCAATTGATTTTTTCACATCTTGCGATAAATCTCTTAACAGCGCAGCTCCCTCTTTAGAGGTGCGTGTTAGTTGATTTTTTAAATCAATTCCTTCGTTCGTTAATTCCGTAATGGTTTCTTTTAATTTAAGACTTTGTTCCCTCGCCCGGCGACGAACTTCTTCACCAGAAGCTGGGGTACTTAACAGTACAGTTGAGGCTCCGACAACACTTCCGAAAAAGAAGCCGAGCAATAGAGATTTTCCTTTTGCCATATCCATTACCCCTTTCTCTAATGTTTATTATAACGTTTTTCTAGCTTAATGTTTAGGACAATCGTTAAAAAACATGAAAAGACTCCTATTTTCCTAACAGATGTCTATTCGTAAGGGTTTGTCCAATGTTAAAGTGCATCCGTAATGAGGCTGGCAATTTGTTGTAATTCTTCAGGGGTACTGTTGCCGTCCGTAGTCCATTTTGCACCAAACCCATCATGTTCATCATATCGCGGAATAAGATGTATATGTAAATGAAAGACTGTTTGTCCAGCAAATTCACGATTATTATTTAATATGTTCAATCCTTTCGGTTTAAATGCTTGGTCAATTGCATTTGCTACCTTTGGAACACGAGCGAATAATTTTTCGGCAACATCACTTTCTAGTTCGAATATATCTTTGGTATGTGTTTTCGGAATAATTAAAGTATGCCCTTTTGTAACTTGACTTATATCAAGAAACGCATGAATATGTTCATCTTCATACACCTTAGCAGAAGGTATTTCACCGTTAATAATTTTACAAAAAATACAATCTGACATTATAACCCTCCTCACTATGTTTCCTTTATTGTATAAAGGAAACATTTGGTTGTAAAGAAAAACAGAGCACTAAAGAGTGCTCTGTTTGAAGGTAAAGGGTAGCAACTGATTCATGAGATGGGGAATTACACTGGGAATTTTACATAACCAGGTAATTTGCTTCAGATGCTGTGAAACGATACGTGGTGAAAGAATTGTCTTTCACGGACACCCCATTTCGAATGGTTTATCGGCTTAAGACAATGTTTCACAAAACTGCTCCCAAAACCTTCAATCATTATTGTGTACAAGGAATATAATTTTATACAAACTTTTGATTTTCAATGTATTGATGGTAAAATTTACACTAAGTTAAGGGAAAAGAGGGATAGTATGGATTCGCTTTTACATATAGACAAACTCGTAGGTGGATATACACAAAAAAATGTACTCCATGGGATATCGTTTGATGTACGCCCCCATGAGATTGTAGGTTTAATTGGCTTAAATGGTGCCGGGAAAAGTACGACAATCAAGCATATTATTGGTCTGATGGAGCCAAAGAAGGGCAATATCACAATCAATGGAAAGACTTTTCACGAACAACCGGAACAATACCGCAAACAATTCGCTTACATTCCTGAAATGCCTGTTTTATATGAAGAGCTTACATTGTATGAACACTTACGTTTAACAGCGATGGCGTATGACATTTCTGAAAAGGAATTTGAAGAACGAATACAACCACTATTAAAAGAATTTCGTCTTGATAAGAAACTAAAATTTTTCCCCGTGCATTTTTCAAAAGGAATGCGGCAAAAAGTCATGATCATGTGCGCTTTTTTAATTCAGCCTCTCCTTTATATCGTAGATGAGCCCTTTCTCGGTCTTGATCCGTTAGGTATTCAGTCGTATTTAACAATGATGAACAATATGAAGGAACAAGGAGCAGGTGTGTTGATGTCTACACACATTTTAGCAACAGCAGAACGTTATTGTGATCGGTTTGTCATTGTACATGAAGGTCAAGTGAGAGCGAAGGGTACATTAGATGAACTGCGCCAACAGTTTCGAATGCCTTCAGCTACGTTGGATGATTTGTATATTCAACTAACAAAGGAAGATGACAATGTTTAACGCAAATGAGTTATGGAAGAAGAGACTAACGAGTCATGTAAAGGAATTGGGTCGTTATATGCGTCTGATGTTTAACGATCATTTAGCTTTCGCTTTATTATTTTTTGTAGCAGCATCGGCATATTACTATCAACAATGGATCCAAACGTTACCGCGTACATTTCCGGTAGAATGGATTATGGCGATTACGTTAGGTATATTACTGACCCATAGTCCCGTGCGGACGTTGCTAAAGGAAGCAGACACAGTCTTTTTATTGCCGGCTGAACATAAGTTGAAACCATATTTTAACAAAAGCTTAGTGTATAGCATTTCAATTCAGATGTATTGGCTTGTATTAGTTGTTGCCGCTGTTGCCCCGTTATATTTGTCCGTAACGAACCAACATGCCGTTTGGTTGTTATATCTACTAATTGTTTTATTTGTTTTTAAGGCATGGAATATATTGGCTTCCTGGTGGATGTTAAAACAAAGGGACCGTCAATCCCACTTTTTTGATGTATTAGTCCGTTTATTATTGAACATCTTTACGATCTTCTTTTTTTTACAGGGGAACGCATACTTGTATGCGACTATTACAACCGTTATGTTTGTAGGAATATTGTTATTTAATTACATGACAACAGCGAAAAAGGGACTAGCCTGGGATGTGTTGATTGAAAAAGATATGGCAAGAATGCAATCTTTTTATCGATTGGCGAACTTGTTTACTGATGTACCCCATTTAAAACAACGGGTAAAAAAACGCCGATTCCTCGTTCGCTTCTTAGTGTCATTAGTACCATTTAAACATGAGGGGACATATGATTACTTATATCGAATTACATTTGCCCGTAGTAGTGATTACTTAGGTATGTATGTCCGTTTATTCTTGCTAGCTGCCTTTTTTATTTTTTGGATCCCAAGTGTTTGGTTCAAATTAGTCTTTGCCTTGCTGTTTATTTACTTAAGTGGTTTTCAACTTCTTACGTTATGGAACCATTACCGAACAATGGATTGGTTAGACTTATACCCAATTCCTAAAAATGTCCGTCAAAGAGCAATCACCCATTTGTTACTTCAGTTGTTAGTAGTAAAAACATTTTTATTAGGTCTCTTAATTGCTATGGCTGCTTCATGGCAAGAGATGGTTTTACTCTGGATTCTTGGCGGGTTGTTTACGATGTTTTTTATTCAGTTTTATGTAAAGAAGAAGTTGCGTGCTTCATAGATGAAAGGGTTAAATGAAATGGGCCAATATGAACAGGAAGCTTTACGTGAAGCGCTCATTTGGAAGCGAAAAATGGAGCGGAATTCGTCAATGATTATAAAAGGATCGAAACAGATTCAGACGAAAATCAATGAAAAAATTCCTCAAAAGGTTCATCGAACGATAACGGATAGTGTACGCAAAATGATGGAATTATCTTTGACAAGCTCCTCTTATATTTATTCTGTAGATGCAAAAGAGTATTGGACGTTTGAAGAACGAGAACGGGAGGTTAAACGACGGTTAAATCAATACCGAAAGACAGCAATGGTTGAGGGAGCTGGTACAGGAGCTGGCGGAGTGTTCCTCGGTTTAGCTGATTTTCCGATGCTTCTTAGTATAAAAATGAAATTTTTGTTCGATGCAGGGCAAATATACGGAATCGATGTACGTCGGTATGAAGAAAGAATGTTTTTGCTACATACCTTTATGGTTGCCTATTCAAGTGAAGAAAAGCGCCGAAAAGCCTTGTATGTTTTAGTAAACTGGGAACAGGAAAAGTTAACATTCAACCATATGGATTGGCAAACTCTCCAACAAGAATATAGAGATTCGTTGGATGTAGTCAAAATGTTGCAACTTGTCCCAGGATTTGGTGCTATCGTTGGGGCATGGGCCAATAGAAAATTAATGAACCAATTAGGCGAGACGGTTATGAACGTTTATCGCCTACGTTTATTACAGAGTAAGTAAATAAGCCCACCCAATGAAAAAGCCCAAATCCACATGTCGATTTGGGCTTTTCCTAATGATAATATTCCCAGCATACATTTTCTTACGTATAGCCGTTTTCCTGTTGGTACAGGCGATATGCTTGCACTAACGTTTTTGCGCTAAGTGGTAATGCACGTTCATCGAAATCAAACATTGGGTGATGATGGGGGTACACATGTCCTTCTTTTTGTGCCCCTGTAAAATAAAAGGCTCCAGGTTTATGCTGAAGATAGTAAGCGAAATCTTCTCCCCCCATTACAGGAAGGATTTCTTCTGTTCTTTCAATTCCGCTAACTTCTGTAAAGCCATCTAAAATTAATTCCGCTTCTTTTCTATGATTCATAACAGGTGGATATCCTTTTAAATAATTTAGTTCATAGTCAGCCTCATAAGGTAGGCATGCACTTTTCACCATATTTTCAATTGTCTTTATAATTTTAGTTTGAACATCTTCATCAAACATTCGAACTGTACCTGATATCCGTGCTTGATCGGCAATGACGTTAAATGCCTGCCCTGCTTCAAATGTTCCAACTGTCACAACGGCTGTACTTAATGGATCTAATCTTCTGCTGACAATCTGTTGTAGCTGCGTTACGAGCTGGGAACCGATAACAATTGCATCTTTCGTTTGATGTGGAAGTGCTCCGTGGCCTCCCTTACCTTTAATGGTAATTTCAAACCGATCTGCCCCTGCCATAAATGGTCCTTTTGTTGTTTGAATGACCCCAACAGGTGCATCAGCCCATAAGTGGGTACCGAATACAGCATCAACCCCCTTTAGCGCACCGTCATCAATCATCGGTTTTGCTCCGCCTGGAGCATACTCTTCTGCTGGTTGATGTAAAAATACGACTGTACCGGGAAGGTCCTCTTGATAAGGAAGAAGGGCTTTTGCTACTCCTAATAGTGAGGCTGTATGTCCGTCATGACCACATGCGTGCATAACACCTGGTACTGTTGATTTGTATGGAACATCTTTCTCATCTTGGATAGGTAATGCATCAAAATCCGCTCTTAATGCAACTGTTTTTCCATCTTTTCCACCATTCAACGTTGCAACAACCCCATAACCTCCAATATTTGTTTCGTATGGTATCCCCCATTCTTCATATTGTTGTGCAATAAACTGGGATGTGTGTTTTTCTTGGAAAGATAGTTCGGGATGCTGGTGCAAATATCTCCTTGTATCTACCATTTCTTGGTACGATGATTCAATCTTTTCAAAGATTTCGTTCCACATTATGTATCCCCCTAACAAAGTAGTTTAATAGTATTATAGCAAAATAAAGCTCCGAACATGTTGTTCGGAGTTTTATCTTTTATTGAAGTAGTGGATCATCAAGAAGGCGTTCCATCTCTTCTTTATGATGTGTTTCATCTGCAATCATATCTTCGAGTTTTATTACAAGCTCAGTGTAACCGAGTTGTTCAGCCTGCTCTTTTCTCTGTATATAACGTTCGATTGTATCAATTTCGGCTTGTTTTGCCGCTTCCAACATTTCACGAATCCCTGTTAATTGTGGAACCGACTTCGGTGTCGTCGTTGGTGTTCCACCTAATGTTTTAATTTTTTCAGATAAGTAAAGGGCATGACTCGCCTCATCAGTAATTTCCCCTTCAAAAAAAGGTTTCAATACTGGTCTAAATAGCCCCTTCACTACTGCAGCATTATATGTATACATAATGACAGCAGCATATTCATTGGCGAGGTCCTCGTTTAATCCTTCAATTAACGCTGATTTTTCATTGTCCATTTGATGTCACCCCTTTTTTTAAAATATCTATTATACGTTTCCCGAGAACACAATGATTTAAACAATTCTGTCACTCTCCGTCTAGAGACCGAGGAAGAACCCATCCATAGCTCGTTATGCTATGACTATTTTTAGATTATTATGGATATAAGGAAACTTTCGTAAAGAGTAAAAGCATTTTATATATAGAATACGTTCGATTAACTAATATTGCAGGACAATAAACGCAATGAGTCAAAATATTAGTTAGACGAAAAAAAGGGTGAAGATAAAATGAAAATTCGTACATTGTTTAAAATGATTGTTGCAATACTTTTCATATTACTCGGCACTACGCTTTTATTATCAAATATTGGTATTATTTCCGTGGAAATAGCGGGCATTTTGTCAATTTTTTGGCCAGTAGTTTTTTTAATTGTAGGCATAAAACTGTTGTTCAATCGTTTAAGAAAGCGGGGAGGTAGCTGGACAGTCGGATCCTTCCTTCTCATATACGGCTCTTTATTGCTTGTAGGGCAATTTGGAACATTCACATTTGCATATAGTGATGTTTGGAGACTTTGGCCGTTATTGTTCATATATATTGGGATGAATTTCTTACAATTTTCAAAGAAAAAAAAAGAGAGTGTAAGAGTCGTTTCAGTAGGTAACATGAATCAATCAGGGAGTAGTACGGACTATCGTGAAAAACATTTTGTGGGCAATCAACGGTTTACACAGGAAAATTGGAAAGTGGAACCGATGGATTTATGGTCTGGTGTCGGTGATTATCGTTTTGATTTCACAAAAGCGTTTATTCCTGAAAAAGAAACGTCAATTACAATTCGCGGATGGGTTGGGGATATAAAAATGATGGTGCCAGAAGACTTAGCTTTTAACATTGAGGCGACTGCTAATGTTGGTGACATTCAAATTATTGACCAAAAAGCAGAAGGATTGAATAAATATATTATGTATGAAACACCCGATTATGGTGAGGCAAGCAAAAAACTTAAGATAAAATTAGATTTTCAAGTCGGTGACATTCGAGTAGACCGGGTATAGGAGTGGGGCATATGTTTGCGAAAATAAATACGTTACGATTTCGATTTGTAAAGTCCCAATTACAAACGATTTATTTTTCTTTATTAATTATCGCTTTTTTGTTGTTTTTCAGTTACTCTGTGTTTCAACCTGTATGGCTTACCCTCGAAAGTATTTTCCTTTTTCTAAGTTTAAGTATTTTCGTTATGACACCTGTATCGGTTTATGTCGGATTCAAATATGGAACCCCTTTTAAAGAACGGTTAGAAGCAATCTCTGTGCTCATTTCGGCTCTGGCGAAAGGCAGATATTCATCTAGAATATTAGACTCTGAAACAGGTGATGAAATAGGGCAAATTACTGTAGAATTAAATGAGTTAGCAAACAAAATGCAGGAACAAGTAAAATCATTACAACGAATGGCAGATGAAAAATCAGAATATGCACAACATGCTCACATAGCAGCAACTGTGGAAGAAAGGCAGCGAATTGCTCGCGATCTACACGATGCGGTAAGCCAACAGTTGTTTGCGTTAACGATGATGTCCGAAGCCACGGTTCGTATTATGGATAAAGATGTGGGCAAGGCAAAGGGCCAAATTGAAGAGATTACCAATATGGCTTTACAAGCCCAAACAGAAATGAGGGCATTGTTGTTGCATTTACGTCCTGTGCATTTATCAGGAGAGTCGTTGAAAACAGGATTATATAACTTAATAGAAGAACTACAACAAAAGTGTCAAATTGATTTTCATGTCGATGTAGAAAACATTGGAAAGCTGTCAGATGCAAAAGAAGAACATTTATTCCGAATGATACAAGAATCGCTTTCAAATATCTTACGTCACGCTAATGCAACAAAGGTTGCGATTAACTTAAAAAAGAAGGAACATGACATTTATTTACATATTACTGATAACGGTGACGGTTTTAATGTTAATGAAAAACTGGTAAACAAAACGTCTTATGGGTTAAAGACGATAAAAGAGCGCTGTGAGGAATTAGGTGGAACATTTACAGTTCGGTCACAAAAGGGAGAAGGGACATATATCTCTATTTTAATTCCACAGTAGGGGGAAATGGGATGGAACAAAAGATAAACGTTGTTGTGGTCGATGATCATGAAGTGGTCCGCAAAGGGCTTACAACTTACTTAGAAACAGTAGATGAATTAAATATTGTTGGTGAAGCGTCAAATGGAACAGAAGGTATTGAAGTGGCAAAAACGAAAAAACCGGACGTCGTTTTAATGGATTTAATGATGGAAAATGGGAATGGGATTGAAGCAACGAAAGAAATCATGAGTAAGCTTCCCAATTGTAAAATTATTATTTTAACGAGTTACTATGACGATGAAAAAGTATTTCCGGCAATAGAGGCTGGGGCTTTTAGTTATATGTTAAAAACGTCATCAGCAGTTGAGATTGCTGCCGCAATTAAAAAAGCTGCGAAAGGTGAGACGGTAATAGAACCAAAGATTGCGGGAAAGATGATGAATAGATTTCGCCATTATGAAACATCCCCCCATGAAGAGTTAACGGAACGGGAATTCGAAGTGTTAATTTGTATTGGGAATGGTTTAACGAACCAGGAGATCAGTGACAAGCTTTATATAGGGATAAAGACAGTGAAAACGCATGTAAGCAATATTTTAAATAAGCTAGGTGTGCAAGACCGTACACAAGCTGCTGTATATGCTCATCGAAATGGGTTAATGCAAGGAAAGTATATGTAGGTAACATATAGAAATCAAAGAAGGGCTGAAGAGTTGCCCTTCTTTTTTTAATTTTGTCCAATTTTGGTGAGTTATCGTATAATATTGGTATTATGTTTGAATAGCATCTGTGGGGTGTAGCTTTTGAAAAAGTTTCTTATTCAATTTCTTCGTGACCGCCCAATTTTAAAGTGGGCTTCTATTATAGTTGTTACTTTACTTTTTTTTAGTATAAGTGGATATTTTGCGATTCTTTTAGGTGGAAAATCAGTTGTTGATGAGAAAAGTTTTGTCTTTTCTCAGTCGACCGTTATACAAACTGCAGAAGGAGATGTAGTTGCAAAAATATACGATGAAAATCGGAAATTTGTTCCAATCGAGATGATACCTGAACATGTTCAAAATGCGTTTATTGCGATAGAAGATAATCGATTCTATGAACATGCCGGTGTCGATTTTATTGGCGTGCTCCGGGCGGTTTACCGAGACATCGTAGCGTTTGATAAAGTGCAAGGCGGGAGTACGATTACACAACAGTTAATCAAAAATCATTTTTTATCAAGTGAAAAAACGGTAATGCGTAAGTCGAAGGAAGCGATGGGCGCAATTTATTTAGAGCGAAAATTAAGTAAAAAGAAGATATTAGAATATTATTTAAATGAAATTTACTTTGGGCATGGGGCTTATGGGATTGAAGAAGCAGCACAACTATATTTTAGTAAATCGGTGCAAAATTTAACGATTTCGGAAGGAGCCCTACTTGCCGCTCTACCGAAGGCACCAAATACGTATTCACCGATTACAAACAACGACCAGGCTTTACAACGTAGAAATATCGTTTTAAGACGCATGCAAGCTTTAGGGATGATTGATGCTGAAACATCTGTTTCGATGCAAGGTCGTACTTTAGGGGTTAATTATAGCAAAACAATAGACCGCCCATGGCTTGATACTTATATAGATATTGTGCTGCAAGAGGCAGAAGAAAAATATCACATAAGTAAGGCTGAATTATATCGGGGTGGTTATGAGGTAGTTACAGCTATTGACCCTTTTATACAAGAAACTGCATATGAAGCGTTTCAAAACGACGAATATTTTCAAGGATCTCAACCTAATATTGAAGGGGCGTTTGTTTTATTAGATCAAAATGCAGGTTCAATTGTTGCTGCTGTTGGAGGTAGACAGTATAAGAGAGGGGACTTAAACCGGGTATTTGTGAAAAGGCAGCCAGGATCAGTAATAAAGCCCTTAATTGTTTATGGACCTGCTCTGGAACTTAATAGATACTCACCGTATTCATTGTTACAAGATCATAAAACATCATATGGTGATTATACTCCAAAAAACTATGATGA